>JAKEEV010000498.1 GCA_022616395.1 Planctomycetia bacterium
ATGAAGGTTCTTCGGCGTTGCACGCAGGCCGCAGACGTCAGCGATCGTAGGATAGAAGCTCCGGGACTCGGAATCGAACTCGATGAATCCGCACCGAAGCGCTATCGTGTTTAGCACCACGTTCCCTAGCAGTCGCGGCTCGGCAGGTATCGCGTTAGAAGTTGTACTTCAGCGCAAGCTGCATCTCGCGGTTGTTCACGATCGTGGAGTTGATCTGCCCAAACGTAGCACTCCCCAGCGACCGGTCCGGCGCGCTGAACTGCGGCGTGTTCAAAAAATTGAACGCCTCATAGCGGAACTGCAACCGGTGTCCTTCGCGGATCCGGAATTCCTTGTACAGTGCAAAGTCCCAGGTCTTCTGCGCCGGCGCGTCGAATAGCGACACCCCCGCGTTTCCGTACCCGCGCGCTTCCGGCAGATAGACCCCTTCCCCGGTCGAGCCCTCAAATTTGGAGCGCACGAACGCGCTGGTATCGAACCACCTTCCGATGGAGCGGCTGTCCCACACCCGCGACACCTTCGCTCCCGGCGCGACGTGCGGTCGCGGACTGCTCGATGGTCCAGTGTTGTGTGAGTCCCCGGTCTGGGCCACCGTCACGGGCAGGCCCGACGTCAACTGGATAATCCCGTTCACAGCCCAACCGCCCAATAGCGCGCCTTTCCATCCGCGCTGGTTGCGCATCCACGGCAGTTCGTAGATATGGCTGAACACGAACCGGAACCTCTGGTCGATGTTAGACCGACCGTAATCCCCCAACCGATTCCGGGGATCCTGCGGTGTGTTTGACCCGAAACCAGCGCCCTCGTTCACGCCATATCCTACTGCCAGCGCCTTCTGGTAGTTGAATGAGCCCACGAAACTCAGACCCTTGGAATAGCGCTTCTCAGCCCGCGCCTGTAGGGCGTGGTACCTAGTGCTCGTCCACGACTCCAGTCTCCGAATCGTTCCCAGCGGTAGCAGCCGTTCCGGATCGCGGGAATCCGAGTAGAACTGGAACGGGCGGCGACTCTGGACCGGTCCCGGTCCCGGATCGGGATTGTTGTAGTTGCTGAGGCTCTGGTCGATGTTGGAGGCCGCGCTCCCCACGTACGCGATCCCGGTCACGAGCGAAGCCCCAAAGCTCTTTTCTATTTCCGCCGACCACTGCCAGATGTCGTTGTTCAGGTA
>JAKEEV010000499.1 GCA_022616395.1 Planctomycetia bacterium
AAGGTCAACGGCGTGAAGGTGACCGAACTCGGCTTGAAGATCGATCCGACCACGCATCAGGTGGCGGTGGACGATCAGCCTGTTCATGCCGAAAAGCTCGTCTACTGGGCGGTGAACAAGCCCGTCGGGCATCTTTGCACCAATCACGACCCGGCCGGTCGGCCGCTGGCCATCGACTTACTTCCGCACGTCGAGCAACGAGTCTACACCGTCGGGCGGCTCGACGAAGCGAGCGATGGTCTGCTTCTGATGACCAACGACGGCGATCTCGCGATGGCTCTGATGCATCCGCGATACGGCGTGCCAAAGACTTATTACGCGCTCGTCGCGGGGAAGCCGACTCAGGACGATTTGCAAAAGTTGCTCGATGGCGTGTGGTTGAGCGATGGCAAAGTACGAGCACGCAGCGCCAAGCGAGTCAAATCGCAGGGGAACGGCACCTGGTTGCGAATCGTACTCACCGAAGGGAAGAATCGCGAGATTCGCCGGATGCTCGCGAAACTCGGCCACAAGGTGATGAGGCTGAAGCGAGTCGCCATCGGACCGGTGAAGCTGGACAAACTGCCCAAGGGGAAAGCTCGCAGAGTCAGCGAAGACGAGTTGAAGCAACTGAAGGCGTTTGTCGCCAGGTCGCAGGAGAAAATCGCTGCCGCGAGGGCAAGAGCCGCAGAGAATGGCCACAAAAAAGCACAAGACGCACAAAAGAATACAGAAGAGTATTAACCACAGAGTCACAGAGAACACAGAGAAGAGAAACCAACACAGAGAATAAACCGAAGAATTGAATTCTGTTTTTCTCTGTGTTTGTCTTCCTCTCTGTGTTCTCTGTGACTCTGTGGTTAATACTCTTCTGATTTGGTTTGTGTCCTTTGTGCTTTTTTGTGGCCATTCTGGTTTTTCTTCATGTTTCATCGCACGGCTCGAGTTACAGAACACGTTCAACTGGCCGAGCGCACGTTTCGCGTTCGCTTTGAGTGCCCCGAACTGGCTGCGGTAATTCGTCCCGGTCAGTTCGTGATGCTCCGCCTCCCAAACACCACCGACCCGCTGCTTGGCCGACCCTTCGCGCTCTACGACACGGTTCTCGATGGAAGTGGAAAGCCGCTCGCAATTGATGTGGTGTACCTCGTCGTCGGGAAGATGACCGGACGCCTCGCGGAAGTGCGCGCGGGCGAATCACTCGAAGTCTGGGGACTGCTGGGGAAGTCATTCCTCGATGTTGGTTATCCGGAACGAGTCACGTTCGTGGCCGGCGGGATCGGGCAGACTCCATTTCTCGCGTACGCACGCGAGTTGCTCGGCACGCGAGGATTCGGAGGCGATCCTCCTCGCGTTCGCACAAAGAAAGTGGTTCTGTACTACGGCGTTCGCACGGCAAGTTTGGCGGCCGGAGTCGAAGACTTCCGAGCCGCGGGCGTCGAAGTTCATCTTGCCAGCGACGACGGCAGTCTCGGCACGAAAGGATTCGTGACACAGTTACTCGAATCGCACGGGCCAACGGGTCCGCTTGTCGGCTGCGGACCGGAACCGATGCTGCACGCGCTGGCGAAGCTCGCGGCGAAGTGGAAAGTGCCGTGTCAGGTGTCGCTCGAAACGCCAATGGCTTGCGGTGTGGGGATCTGCTTCAGTTGCGTGACGAAAGTGCAGACGCCCGACGGCTGGGACTACAAGCGCGTGTGCATCGACGGCCCAGTCTTCGATGCGGCTCAACTGGTGTGGGACCACAAGACATAAGACAGAATGGCCACAAAAAAGCACAAAAAGCACAAAAGAAAACAGCAGAGAATGCATGATTCACCGCGGAGGACGCAGAGAACGCAGAGATAGACAAAAGGCAGAGAAATAGAAGCATTGAATTCTTGGTTTCTCTCTGTCTTCTGCTTTACTCTGCGTTCTCTGCGTTCTCCGCGGTGAATACTCTTCTGTTTTTGTGCGGCCTACTTTTTGGTCGTGATCCACGGCGGCCAGTCGGGAACGGTGTCCATGCGGGCGAGGAACATTCGGCTCCAGGCGAACTCGCGAAACACGAACACGTCTGTATCAACCGAACTCTTGAAGTGCTTCCGTGCCTCTTCTTTTTCCCCTTCAGCGAGCTTCTTCATTCCGATAAAGAAGTGCGCTTCACACTGGTTGTAGCGAGACTGGCCCGCGATCTGAAGCAGCACTCGTTCGTCGATCTCCTCGCAGACATATTTCAAGATGTCCAGATACCATCCTCTGCGCCACTTCAGCCAGCGCCCGGAGTTCGGGCGAACCGCACGGCAGGCGGCAACGGCCTCGGTGGGGCGACCGAGCATCTGCCAGACGAGTTGCGGATAGAGCGCCTCGGTTCCGTTGTGCTGGGTCAGTTTGGAGCGGTCGTATTCTTCCAGAGCCAGTTTGTGCCCCTCGGAACCGAACTCGGCCAGAATGATCGCCCGGCTGAACAGTCCGACAGGATCGACCGCAGCGCCACGCTGGATTTGCCGGTCAACGACGATTCGGGCCTCTTTGAATTCACCATTCAATCCGAGCAGATACAGGTACAGAGCGTCGTAAGCGTCCTTGTTGCCGCTTGCGCGGCCGTTGCCGAGGTCGCTCTGGGTCTTCGCCAGTTTCAAGGCTTCGGACCGCTTCCCGTCGTGGTCAAGGTAGAAGACCACCGTGGGACTTGTCACCCGAGACGGCGGGAAGCGGCCCAATTCGGCCGCGTCTAGCCCCGCGCGCACTTTCGCCTGAGCAACTTCGGCTGGAGTGAGTACGTTCGCGGCACACCGGTTTGCCGTCACGCTCACCACCAACGGGAGTGGGTTGCCCGGAAGAAGCGCCTTGGCGACGGCAGCCTCGTCCACCGCGGCTCGAACGTCAACGGGATCGGCCGTGTCGAGCGCCCGAGACGTGCGAACTTCGGCACGAACAAGTCGAGCCAACGGAAGATTCCCAATCTCGACAGCCCGATCAAGGCTCGTCAACCCCTTCACCGGGTCGAAAATCCCCTCGACCTGTCCCTTGAGCACATAGTCGAGTGGCGAAACCGGCGTAAGTTCACTCAACCTGCTCATCTCGATCTCGGCCTGGGTCTGGTCATCGTAATAGAACAGAAGGTATCCGCGATAGGCATGCGCGGAGACACTCTTGGGCATCAACTCCACCGCATTGGTGAGGTGATCGAGAGCCGCGACTGTGTCTCCGCGATGGTGGGCGACATATCCGCGCAGCACTCGGCTTTCGCCTGGAGACGCACCGTTGGCGAGCGCTTCGTCGATGGCCGCCTCGGCCGCGGGGAAATCGCCGGTCATCGCTGCGAGAATCGCCTTTGCCTGGGCTGCTTCACGCCTCTGATTACGTCGCTCATCTTCAAGGTGTTGACGCGCCTCCTCGGCCTCCTGATCCAAAAGATGCGACCGGTAAGCAAATCCCCCCACCGCGACAAACGCCAACAACACCACGACCGCCGCCGCGCTGAGAGCGGGATTGCGCTTCACCCACTTCTTGAGCCGACCAAGTGGCCCGGCTCGCCGAGCTTGAATCGCGAAGCGATTGACGAAGCGCCTCAGGTCGTCGGCGAGTTCCTTGGCGGTGGAATAGCGCCGGTCGGGGTCTTTCTCCAGGCACTTCAGGCAGATCGTTTCCAGATCGCGCGGCACCTTCGGATTCACCCGACGCAGCAATTCGGGTTCCTTCTGAATGACCATTGCCAGAAGTCGGTCGCGACCCTCCGCGGAAAACGGCGGGCGGAGAGCGAGCAGTTCGTAGAGCGTTGCTCCCAGCGAGTAGATGTCGGTGCGGTGATCCACCGGCACGCGGCCGGCGGTTATCTGCTCCGGACTCATGTACGCCGGCGTGCCGACGAACTCACCGGTGACGGTCATCCCCGGCTGTTCCAGCATGCGGGCCAGCCCGAAGTCGGTGACGCTTAACCGCCCATCGACAGAGAGGAGCAAGTTGCTCGGCTTGATGTCCCGGTGTGTGACTCCGTTGGTGTGCGCGTGATGAAGGGCGTCCGCGACTTCGGCAATCATCGCTGCCGCACGATCGAATCGATCCGCCGACGACCGCGTCGCCCTCCCCGATGCGGAGGGCGGGGGTGGGGCAAGGATCGGGACGTAATCGCCTGTGGCCGCGAGCGGTGCGGGAAGAGTGGGACGGGTCTCAACTGGCAATTCGTTCTGAAGTTGACGGATCACGAGATCCAGTGATGGCCCGTCGATCAGTTCCATCGCGTAGAAGTGGATGCCGTTGTGTTCGCTGATCGCATAGACCGGCACGATGTTGGTGTGGTGGAGCTTCGCCGAGGCTTCCGCCTCGCGTCGAAATCGCTCCACGGCTCGCGGGGTGAGTACCAGACCCGGACCGAGTACCTTCAGCGCGACTCGACGGTTGAGCGATGTCTGGACCGCCTCGTACACGACACCCATTCCGCCGCGGCCCACTTCCCGGACCACCTCGAACTCACCCAGCCGCTTCCCCACCAGATCAATCACCGAAAGGTCTCCCGAAACAGAGGTTGTTAGTCGGATTGTGCCACAGCGCGGGCATTCCAACCAGTTGAATGCGGGGATTTCGGGCGATGTTGCGAGGGCAAAATACTCGGTCGGTGGGTGGGAAGAGAAGGAAGCCCCCTCACCCGCCGCTACCGTCGCTTCGCGAAAAGCGGCGGGTGAGGGGGCTGCTGTCTTTCCCAACCACCAAGCACTTCGACAGAGGGAAGGAAACTCAGCGGACAGGTTGGGTGAGAGTGAGCCTCAGCCATACGCAGAAGTTAAGGGGCTTTCGCGCCCTTCGGGAGCGGATCGGGTGGCAACATCGGCATCGGAGCTGGCTCGCGTGGTGGATTCGGCCACACTTCTTCCAGAAGTAAGCCGGAGAGTTCGGCGGCTGCTCTCCACGCCTCTCCGAGCGACTTGTTGTACTCCAACAGAGCTTCCGCGACCGCTCGCTGAGCCTGGATGACACGCAGATACTCGAACTGTCCGCCCTTGAACGCAGTGAGCGAGAGCTTGTACGTCTCCTCCGCGCGCGGGATCAATTCGGTGCGATAGATCTCGGCTCGTTCGCGCGCAGCGGCATAAGTTTGAAACGCGACCGCGACTTGCGCTGCCAGTTCGTTTTCAATCTGCCCAACAGCCTGGATCGCCATCCCCAGTTCGGCCTTCGCGGCTCGGATATTCCCCTGGTTACGATTCCACACCGGCACGGGAATGCTGAAGCCCACCGCGCCGTCATAAGACTTGTTCTCGAACTGCCGAACGAACCCCGCGGACAGAGACACATTCGGAATCGGCTCCACCTCGGCCCTGCGCACCGCCGCCTGAGCCTTTTCAACGGCGATATGAGCAGCGCGAACTTGCGGATGGTAGGCCAACACTGTCTCGCGAGTTCTGTCCGGATCGTAGGCGGGCAAGTTATCGAAGGTCGCGACCACACTGTTTGGAATGAGCGCGTGATTCCCGGCGACTGCCGCGAGGTTCCGATACGCGCCGGGAAGTTCTCGCCTGACGGCCTGAAGTTCGGCCCGGAACCGCTCGCGTTCGACTTCCAACTGAATGAGATCGAGCCGGGCGATCTGCTTGTTGTCCAGGAGCTTCTTCCCGTTGGTAACAGCGTCGTCGGCGAGTTTCACCAACTCCGCGAGAATCTCAGCGCGCCTCTGAAGAGCGAACACTTCGTAGAACGCGGCCCGCACCGAGCCGACGACCGCGTACCGCTCGGTCATCAGTTCCAGCGTCGTCTGATCGACTTCGCGCGCTGCTACTGCCTGAGAGAGTGTGAGTTTCTTTCCCGTCACGATGGTCTGTGTGATGCGTGGGATCGTGAGGATACCGCCCGCGTCCTGACGGTCCCCGATCTCGTCCCAGTTCACCGCGAAATCAGGATTGGGATACAGTCCCGCCTGGATGTACCGTCCGCGCGCTGCGTCAATGGCAATTGTGGCTCGAGCAAGCCGCGGGTTGCGCTCGACCGCCAGCCGGACGAAGTCGTCAATCGTTTCGGGTTTCAGGGGCAGTTCGACGGGTTCTGTTGGTGCAAGTTGACCAACTTGCCCCGCGGGAAATTGTAGACTCGCTTGCCGGATCGTGCCCGGATCGCGCACGAGAACTGGTGCGGCTCCTCTGGACGCTGGCCAGTGTCCCACAGGCTGCTTGAGCGTGTTTGGAAACTGCTCTGGTGCCGATGACTTGATTGAGGGAGGTAACTGGAAGTCGATGCGCTCGTTGAGACTCGCGCACCCCGTGACGCAAGCAGATGTCAGTGAACCCCAGACGAGGAACGCAACCCACCTCATGGAATGCCTGGCGTGACTCCGGAATCTCACGACTCGGAGTTGGTATCGACCATTCTCAATCCGCATCGTGAGACAACTTCCCCCAACCGGCAGGATTGCCATCCCACTCCATCACCCGCGAACCCCTCTGGTCAATTCCCTCTCCTTGAGAAACAACGGGAGGGATTGCGGTGTTCACGGGACGTAACCGCCGGTCGGGTTCACTTCGCAGTGTGTGGTATCGGCGCGAGCGAAAGCGGCGACCGCGTGAAGTCTCGACGCAGACGAACACACTTCAACCGGTGTCCCCGCCTCGCCCGCGTCCTGTCCCGATCGAGGGGCACTGGCAATGCGGAAACCCGGACGCGATGATCCGCTGCCTGGTTCGGCTCGCAACCGACCCGCGGATCGTGTTTCATCTGCCCATCCAGACAGTTGAGCGAAAACTTCGCCTGTTCTACTGCGCCTGTTGTCGCATCCGCTGGGATTCGCTTTCACCAAGTTGCCGAAACGCGATCGTGACCGTCGAGCGTTATGCCGATGGCTGGGAGAACCGACGCGGGTTGCACAAGGCTCGCAGAGCAGTTCAGGATGTGGGGCGTGTCGTGAGGGCAATACCCTATTCCCAGGACCAGTGGGATGCACGCAGCCTCATCGCGCTTGTGGAACGAGCGGCGGAGGTGCCCACGCGATTCCGAACGGGAGTTATCTGCGGAGGCTACCCTGTGCAAGCAACAACTCAGGCGGTTTTGCTTCGCGATCTGTTCGATAACCCATTTCGTCCTTATTCGGTCGAACCTCGCTGGATCACGCCCACTGTCGTTGCTCTGGCGCGCGTGATTTACTCCGAGCGGTCGTTTGACCTGATGCCGATTCTGGCGGACGCACTTCAAGATGCCGGCTGCGACGACGAATACATCCTGACTCACTGCCGGGGCCATGAGGACGTGAGTTCCCCGGTGCAGAGTTCACACGCGCGCGGCTGCTGGCTCATCGACGCAATCCTGGGGAAGGAGTAAGCTGAATCATCGCTGAAACTCTCGCCCGGAGGCACACTCATGGGACTGTTCGGGTCTCTGTTCGGCAAGGCGGAGAAACCCATCGATGATCCCGAGCGCCTTCGGGAAGAACTGTTCTCCGCGGCTGGCGCTGGCGACAGTCGGCGACTCGAACGAATCGCGAAAGCCAACCAGCCAGCGATTCTGGAACACTTCCCCATCTGGCGGAAGGTGCCGGACGCGATTCGCTCGGATCAGTCCGCGATCCAGGGCTACGTTCACGCTCTGCTGGCGATTGCCCAGACGTTCGCGGAGAGACTTGGCCGGCCCGAACTGATGGCCGCGTTGACCGGCACACCGGAATCGAACTCACTTCTGCGGTGGCAGGACACACTGCGCCAGTCACGCGAACACATCAACGCTTTGCGCTATCCTGAAGCCCGCGCGCTGTTGACTGATGCACTCATCGATAGTCGCACGATGTCCGGCACCGGAGTTGATCGTTATCTGCCCATCACGCACGGTTATCTGGCCGAGTGTTACTTCAACGCGGGCGCAGCGGAACAGGCTTTGCCACACCTGGAACAAGCGCTGGCTCTGTGTGAGAAAGTGAGCGACTTCGAGGGCATCGCTGCCTATCTCGGTTCGCTGTTCGAGGCTCACCGCTATCTCGGTCGATCAGCAGAGGCTGCCGGTTTCGCGGATCGCATGGCCGCGTTTCTCGACACGCAGAAGAATGCACGCGACTCGGCCCGGTGGCGAACGCGAGCAAGGATTGTCCGAACTGGTGAGCCGCTGAACTGAGTCGTCGCGGTGGTGGACGGAGCGACATTCGAAGTGGACGAGGTTCAGCCGGTAGGCAATATGCATGTGAAGTTCAATTTCGAGCGGAACCGAATCACTCTCCGCCCTGCGGAGTTTCACACTCAGCGCGGAGAACAACTCGGCTCAGCCGCTCGGCATGAAGAAGCACTCGCAGCCTTCCGCGAAGCAGCCGCGACGGATGCATTCGATCCGCACGCGCGCTTTCTGGAAGCGTTCACACTGTTACACCTGGAGCGATACGCGGACGCGGTCGACACCTACCGCCGGGTGGAAGAACTCGCACCCGGCTGGTTCCACTGCCGCGCGGATTTGTGGGTCGCAGAACAGCTTGTCCTCGGTCGGCTTAACCATGTGGATTTTCTCGGTCTGTACTTGCTCGAAGATGGCTCCGAACCGCCCGCGGAGAAAGTGAAGATCGCGGAGAAGTTGCTCGCCCGCCGACCGGGACTTCCTCCCGCGCAGTTCCATTTGGGAAAGAATCTAGGACGTGCGGGTCGCAAAGCCGAAGCACGAACCGCGCTGCGGGCTGGGCTGACGGCCGACGCAGACCCAGACGTTCGCACTCAACTCCTGGCGGAACTGGCCACACTGACCGAAGATCGCGCGGAACGAGAGAGCCTGTACCGCGAGGCGGTGGCACTCAACGGGAACCTCGTGTCAGCCGCCGGCGCTGCGCTTGCTCTGCG
>JAKEEV010000052.1 GCA_022616395.1 Planctomycetia bacterium
AGCCCGTAACGACGAACCAAACTCAAGGCGGTCTTGAAGTGATGTTCCCGACGCAGATTTCGCACGCGAGCGTGAAGAGCCGCAACCCGCTTGCGTGCCTTACACCGATTCTTCCCTCCCTTCCGCTTTCGCGACAGGGATCGCGAAAGCCGGCGGAGTTCGGGCAGTTCCGCTTTCAGGAATCGCGGGTTAGCGACGTGTTCGCCATCACTGGTCGTCAGGAAGTGCTCAAGCCCAACGTCAACACCAACAGCCGGAAGCCCGTTCGGTTGTACCGCGACTTCGCCCAGGTCACGTGAAAGTACGACGAACCACTTGTCGGCTTCACAGGTCAGCGAGACGGTTTTGATTGTCCCTTGATGCGGTCGGTGAACCTTCAAGCGAATCGTGCCGACGTGCGAAGCGCGAAGACGGTTCCCGTTCAAGCGGATGCCGTCGCCGTGCGAGGGGAACTCAACGGTATCGAAGCGGTCGCGGCCCTTGAATCGCGGAAGGCCGAGCTTCTGCCCCGTCTTCAATCGGCGGAAGAACGCGGCGAATGCCCTGTCCAGTCGCCGCATGGTGGCTTGTGCGGAACTGAAGTTGAGTCTTGCGAAGTAGTGGTTAGTGGTTCGCTCCGCTTTGAACCACGCGGATTGTTCCACGTACTTCACCGACTTCTTCGTTGCCTCGCATGCGGTCTTCCGCTGTTCCAGGCAAGCGTTGTACAGCCGACGATGCGTTTCCAGCATCGCGTTGAGTTCCCGCGATTGGTTCGCGCTTTTGAACAGTCTGTACTTGTACGCTCGCCACGTGGTCTACTTCGGCTCCAGAGTGGTCGGCGATTGAGACTTCAACGCGGGAAACTCTTCTCCGAGCGGATGCCGTTGGCAAGTGTCTAACGGTATGTCGGTAGGTGTTGTTGGAGGGCCGCGATTCCCCCGCCAGCTAAAGCAGGCGGTCCCCTCTCGGCGTATTTATGGTAAACCGACAACTACTCGCATCATTCCTTACCCAATACACAATCCACAACCCAGCATCCGCGAACATGCACTTGATTCGCGTCGCGGCAGTGGTTCAGCACCTCGTCGTTGTCGCACCCGGCGTCTTGAAGCGCATCGGCTAGAATGGGCATCAGGCTGAAGTCTCGCGACTCGTACATCTGACGAGCTAGTGTCAACGCAGTGTCAGTTCGCCACTCAGAGGAAAAGGTTACAGGGCGGAAGGGATTCCCGAACATGTCGCGCAGGAAAAGCAGTTGGAGACTCGGGTCGTAGACACCTTCTCGTACCGCTTGTGCCAGACCCGCGCCCGATGCGGCGGAGGAAGCTGCTTCTCCTGCGTCAGGTTTTGTTGCACCGTAAACAGCACGACGAGCCTCTCTGAACATCTGAGTTATCGGGGCTTCGTACTCGTCCTCGTCATACTCGTTTACGCGTCTCCGCTTTATCTCAACCTCGGTCTGAATGCGAAGGTACGCTTGCTGTCTCACGTCGTCAGACACTGAGCCATCCGCAAAAGCGAAGGCAACCTGCACAATGTCCCGATACCATCGCTCCGAATAAAGGTGATCAATACTGTCGCAACAGGCACACGCGAAGAGTCGCAACCTCCTCGCATCCGCAGTTCTCCCAAGCAAATGAAGAAGTTCGTCGATATTGCGGCAACTCAGCCATTTCTCTTCGCTCATGGCTTCACCCTGAAGCGGCACACCAGCGGGCGGTGGTCGGAGGTGTCGTCGGAGATGACACGCGATTCGAGCAACTCCCAGCCCGCCGGCGCGAAGATGTAGTCGATGCGCTCGGCGCGATTCGCTTCCGGCTCGAAGTACGTCGGGGCACCGTCAAACTCGCCGGCGAACTTGCCCGATGCGCGAAGCATCTTGATCGATCCGTTGTGCGGCCGGTCATGGGAACTCCTGGCGAACGGCCGGCGTGAGCCGGCTGGTGTCTTGGCGAACGGTCAGCGTAAGCTGGCTGGTGAAAAACACCAGCCGGCTCACGCCGGCCGTTCGCCTATGTGGTTCGCGCCTTTCGCTGGCGGTAGTATTTCAAACCCGGAACGAAGAACGACAGCGCGGAGACCGCGCCGAAGAGCAAGATGCTCACTTGTGGCACCAGCGGCATCACCACCGCCGCCACGAAGTTCAACGCGGCCCAGCCATAGAAGCGCCCGGAGAGAATCCCCGCCTTGAACACCATCACCATACCGGCCGCGACCGCCACCGCGGGCGAAAGCGTCAGCGCTGGCAGCGGAATAAGCCACTCGATCACGAACATGCCGATGCTCGCGCACACGCCGGCGGCCCAAGCGTGAGCGATCTGTCGTTCCACGAACAACACCGGCCCCGCGGCCTTGCGGAGTTGCCACAGCATCGTGCCCCACGTCAGCAAGCCCACCGACCACACGCCCAGATACCAGATGTGATCGTTCACATTCGACCACTTCATGATCTGCGTGAGCAGACACAGAGCGAAGATCATCGCGCTGTGAAACATCCACAGCTTGCCCCAGTTCTCCAGCACATCGACGTGATGCGTTTCGCGAAACAGCCGCGAGAGGAAGAACCGCAGTCCGCTTGGTGCCGCGGTGATCGTTTCGCCGGCCACGTGAGCTTCCAGGTCCGCGGCGAGCATCGCGGCCGTCGGGTAACGCAGTTCCACTGGCTTCTGAAGACACTTCAAACAGATCAGTTCGAGTTCGCGGTCAACGGTAGGGTTCAGATCGCGCGGAGGGACCGGTTCCTGTTCCAGCACCAGCAGAAGCGTATCAACCGGGTGTGCTGCCTGAAATGGCGGCCGACCCGTGAGCAACTCATAGAGAATCGCGCCGAGCGAATACACATCCGCGGCGGGCGTGAGCTCCTTCCTTCCCGCGGCTTGTTCCGGAGCCATGTAGCTCGGCGTGCCAACCACCGCGCCCGTTCGCGTCAGACTCGCGGAGCTGTCGATCTTCTTGGCAAGACCGAAATCTGACACCTTCGGCTCGAACGCGGAGCGCGGAGCGCGGAGTGCGGAGTGAGAAGACACTTGACCGGTTACGTCTTCGGTTTTCGGTTCCGCGTTCCGCGCTCCGCGCTCCGCGCTCAACAGGATGTTACTCGGCTTCAAATCGCGATGCAGAATTCCTTCCGAATGCGCGTGCTGAACAGCGCGGGCGATTGTTGCGACGAGTCGGGCGGCTTCGCGTGGGGGAAGCGGGCCATCAGTGCGAACTTTCTCCGCGAGCGTCTGCCCGCCGACGAACTCCATGCACAGGTAAGCTTGCCCGCCGACCGTGCCAACTTCGTAAACGGTCACGATGTTCGGATGCTTCAGCCGTGCTGCGGACTCGGCCTCGGTGCGGAAGCGCGCGCGGTCGGCATCGGTTGCCAGATGAGCTTCGCGCACCATCTTCACCGCGACCGTGCGGTTCAAACTCTTTTGCCGAGCGCGATACACAACGCCCATCCCTCCGCGACCGATCTCTTCAAGCAACTCGAAGTCGCCGAACTCGCGCGGAAGCATCGGCGAACCGTCATGCGTGGTCGCGTCCGCGGTATGGCCGGGCGTGAAGGGACCATTGAGAACTTGCACGACTGTCGCTTGCTGCCCGAACACCGGCTGGCTTGCCACATGCGCGAACTGAGCAACGGCCCACAGTTCGCGCAGCTCCGCGGCCAGATCGGGATGCTCGCGAGCGACTCCGTCGATGTCCACGACGCGCCCGGCCCGCTGCTCGGCGGTGAGCGTGTCGATGAGTGAAGCCAGTCGCTCGTCGCGATCAGGGGTCATAAGTGGCAAAGAAGAGTATTAACCACAGAGTCACAGAGAACACAGAGGAAGACAAACACAGAGATGAAAACAATTCAATGCATTCTGTCTTTCTCTGTGTTGGTTTTCTCTTCTCTGTGTTCTCTGTGACTCTGTGGTTAATACTCTTCCTTTTCTCCAGCAAGCCGCGTGGCGTAGGCGGTGAGGGCGTCGTTGGCGTCGTCGGAAAATTCCTCAGCTCCGTCGATGTCGAAGCGGATGAAGCCGAACGGTTCGCGTGGGTCGATGCGAACGGCCAGGTCAAGCCATCGACCGCCGAGTTGATACGTCAGCCAGCCGGCTTCGAGCGGTTCGTAGCGTGCGCCCGGTACGCCGGCAATCACGGTGAGTTCCGGCCGCTCTGGTTGCACGAGCCGAGACACTTCACGCACGGTGTCCTTCAATTGTGGATAGATCTCGTCTGGCGGAGGCGCGAGTTCCCAGTCGCGGCTCTCGATGCGGTAGTAGAGCAACCCGCCAGCGTCACCGAAGCGCACTTCGAGTTGCGTGGCCTTATCGCGAATCGCGTTGAGGATGGCGACGTGCAGGAACCGCCGGGCTTCCGGTTCCGCGAGCAGTTGATCAGGGGATTCGTAAGCGAGCACGGTGAGTTCCTTGAACTATTCTTCCGTTTGTGTCTGCGGTGGAGCACTCGCGAACGCGGTCGGGATCGCGGATCGTAGGACGGTTTCGAGTTCCTCGAAGTCAGAGCTGTGCATCATCGCTTGCTCAATGCGCAGCGGGGAAGCGGCGAGGTCGTGGAAGATTTCCAGCACGTGATGAAGCCGCTCCGTGTCTCGACAAATCCGCCGGATCGCGCTGAACGGAATCTCTTCGGGGTGGATGGGCGGTGGATTGAGATTCTTTGGCTCTCCTCGTTCGTCCTGTTCTTCTTCGCGTGGGTCGTGGCGCAGATCAGCGGGAAGGTGAAGCGCGGTCGCGGTGACACGCAATATCGGCGGTCGGATGGTGTTGCGAATGCCCGCGAACAGAGACAGAAACGCCATCGCCAGCACCGGGATCGCGAACACACCCATCACCATCATCGCGATGCCAAGCGGCATTTGGTTCCCGCGCAGTTTCTCATAGCCGAGCGGAAGCAAGGCCACACCGATGCCACCGAGCAAGCCGAAGAGCACCACCGCGCAGCCAATGCCGCACCAGCCATGCCAGTACGGATACGCACGCTCCAGAGGTGTTTCATCTTCAAACGCCATCGTCTTGCGGGGGTGAAGGAGGAGCGGGAGGAACCGGCGTGAACACGTGCGGAATCGCGGCCCGAAGCACGGTTTCGAGTTCGTCGAAGTCGGTGGGTGCCATCATGTGCTGCTTGATTTCCAGCGTGTGATCGCTGAGGTCGTGAACGATCATCAGTCGGTCGTCGTTGGGGCCGGAGCGAGTTTCGCATCTTATCCACTTGATCGCGGAGAACGGAATCTCTTCAGGCTGTTTGGGATGCTTCGGCGGGTCTTGCTTTTTCGCCTCTTCGGAGTTATCGATCCCGCGAAGCGAGTCCGGCAAGTAAAGCGCGGTCGGTGTTATGCGGAGAAGATCCGGGCTGATAACTTCTTTGATCCCGGACCCAATCGCCACCAGCGAAAGGAGGAACATCCCCGCGACGAACAGCCCGATGGCGGCCACTCCACAACCTACCCATCCCATGCCGTTACGCATCAGATCGCAGCCGAACTGATTCAACGCAAGCCCGCCGAACCCGACCGCGGCGAAAAACAGGGCGAGGCAGCCCAAGACCTTCCAACTGGTGCGGTACGGGTAGGAGCGTTCCAGAGGTGCATCATCGTCAAATGTCATCGGCCGGCTCCTGGCCATCGGGCACCAGCACGCTTCTCAGCCGACGCAACGCGCGGAGATAACGCATCGATGCCGCGGCTTCCGTCAGGTCGAGTGCCTTTGCCACTTCCTGATTCGAGAGCGCTTCGTGATGGCGCATCAGGATGATTTCGCGGTCATCGTCGGTCAGTTGGTCGATGGCCGCGTTGAGCCGGCGCTGAAGTTCGAGCCGAATGGCTTCGGAAGTGGGCGTGCGTTCGGTGTCGATGAGTTGCGCGACGAGAGACACGCTCGATTCATCTGCCCACACGGGCCGCGCGATCGGCTGTTCGCGATCCACACTTCGGCGCTGAGCTAGCCGGTGCCTCCGGTGCGTGTCGATGATGCGATCCTGAGCCAGATGCCGTAACCACAAGTGGAACGGCATGTCTGGCTTCTTCAGATATTCTGTAAGCCGCTGATTCGCTTCGATCAACACATCCTGAACGATGTCCGAGGCATCGACTCGCCGCGCGATGGCGGGATCGAGCCTCATGTCGATGACCTTACGCAGCGGTTCGCGGAACTCGCCGAGCAGCTTGTCCACAGCGCCCGGCTCGCCCTTGCGGGCGTCATCCAGAAGGCGGTCGGTTTCTTCTCGGTTGGGCCACATGGGGATATTTTAGGGAGAATTGGTGTGCTCAGGACTACGTCAGACGGCCCTCCGGGCGAAGAGTTGAGGCCGGTTGTCTCTGCAGCAAGAATGAGTATACCGTGTTTTTGGTCTTCGCCGCGTAGCGGCCGTCTGACGTAGCACAGGGCAGAAGCCCTGTGAATTGTTTCATGAACAACCTTCTCTGGACCGCACCGCCGGGCACTTCCGGCTTGATCTTCGATTGCGATGGCACGCTCGCGGACACCATGCCGGCGCACTACAAGGCGTGGACCGCGATGCTTGGGCGTTTCAACATTCCGTTTCCTGAACCGAGATTCTACTCGATGGGCGGAATGCCCACCGCGCGCATCATTCGCATACTGGCTGACGAAGTCGGAGTTGTCGTGGACGATGTGGACGCGATGGTGTACGAGAAGGAGCAGAAGTTCCTGACGTTCCTCGACGAGATTCAACCAATCGAACCGGTTCTGGCAATTGTTTCCGCATATCGAGGGAAGTTGCCCATTGCGGTCGCCAGCGGAGGTTATCGAGACACCATCACTCGGACACTGGACCAGTTAAAGATCCGCGCGTGGTTCGATGCAATGGTGACGGCCGAAGACACTCCCAGACACAAGCCGGAACCGGATGTGTTCTTGGAAGCCGCGAAGCGCCTGAACGTCAGCGCGTCCGCGTGCGTGGTCTTCGAGGACACCGACATTGGGTTAGAAGCCGCCAAGCGCGCGGGAATGTTGGGCGTCGATGTGCGGGAGTGGATAGTGCGTAACCGCTGAGGAGGCGGTGTCATTCCTCGACGGAATCAACGATCACATGCGGCTGAGCGCCCGAGTCCTCCGGTGCAGGTTGCCATTCAACCGCGTCCAGAGGTTGTGGCAACAACGAGTTCGCAAGCCGCGTCAATTCGGTGACGTAGTATGACCCCACTCCTTCACCCCGCGCGATCTGATCTCGGAGCGATTCGAGATTCGCCCGCAGCGCTCGGATTTCGCCAACAGGCAGAACGTAGGCGACGATCCTACCATCCGTGAGACGGATCGCCATTCGCTGGAGTTCCATTCGTAACTCCTGTCGGGTTTGTTTCTCGAATCATACCCACGCCGCGGGCTAATCACAACGCGACTGCGCCATACGCCCCTTCGGGTCAGTCGGCGCCCGGTTTTGCCTCGCCGTCGGGCGACGGGATCGGGGCGGGTTCCGGAGCGGACAGCGAGACCGTCGGTGCTTCAGGGGGCTTGTGAAGTTCGGGCGTCGGCTCCTCGCCGGGGAGGACCCCGGTCGCGTTGTCGTCGAACTCGCCCTCCCAGCGGGCCATCACGCACGTCGCCAGGCAGTTGCCGATCAGGTTCACCGTCGTCCGGGCCATGTCCATCAACTCGTCCACCCCGAGGATGACCGCAACGGCTTCCAGCGGTAATCCGAACGATGCAAGCGTTCCGGCCAGGATCACCAACGACGCCCGCGGAACCGCCGCCACGCCCTTACTGGTGACCATCAGGGTGAGCATCATCACCAGTTGTTGCGGCCAGGTCATCTCGATCCCGGCTGCCTGGGCCGCGAACACCGACGCGATGGCGAGGTAGAGTGTCGTTCCGTCGAGGTTGAACGAATACCCAGTCGGCATCACGAACGCGACAATCCGCTTCGGCACCCCGATGGCCTGCATTGCGAGCATCGCCTTGGGCAGCGCTGCCTCGGAAGACGTGGTCGAGAACGCGATGAGGGCCGGTTCCTTGACCGCCCGGCCAAACTTCTTGAGCGGCACCCGCGCCCACAGCGCGACCGGCAGCAGCACCACGAGCATGAACACGACAAGCGCGCCGTAGAGGGTCAGGATGAGTAGCGCGAGGTTCTTGAGTACGCCAAGTCCGCTATGCCCTACAGTCACAGCGATGGCCGCCCCGATCCCGACCGGTGCGTACTTCATGACCAGCCCGGTGAACTTGAACATCACCTGGGCGAGCGATTCCAGGCTCTCCAACATCACCTGTTTGGTCCGGCCGGTCACCTGAGTTAAGGCAACGGCGAACAAAATCGACCAGAAGACAATCTGGAGCACCTCGTTCTTGACCGCGGCCTCGAACACGCTCGCCGGGACGATGTGTTCGAGGAAGTCGCCGAGCGTCTGCGTCTTCTTCGCGAGTTCCGCGCCTTCCTTGGCTTCGGCTTTCAATCCGACGCCGTCACCGGGTCGCGTGAGGTTGACGGCCGCAAGCCCGATGAACAGGGCCACGGTGGTGACGATCTCGAAGTAGATCAGCGACTTGAGAGCCAGCCGGCCGACCCGCTTCATGTCGTCTCCATGACCGGCGATACCGATCACGAGGGTGGCGAAGATCAGAGGAGCGATCAGCGACTTGATCATCCGCAAGAAGATCGTCGAGAGCGGCTTGAGTTGTTGGGACGGTTCGGGGAACGCCCACCCGACGAAGCACCCGAGCACCATTGCGATCAGGATCCACTGCGTCAGCGAGATTCGTCGAAGGATCCTCAGCATTGATGGCACCAGTGAGAATTGAGCGAAGAAAACGTTCTAGACAGGATTACAGGATGAACGAGACCGGGTAAATCCTGTAATCCTGTCTGAAACTCTTTGTCTCTGTCCGCCGGGTCACCATGTTCGACTTCATCATTCGCAATGGTCGCGTCGTGGACGGCTCTGGGTTGCCGTGGTTCAAGGCCGATGTCGGCATCACGGGCGACCGCATTACTGCTGTGGGGCAACTCGGTAAAGCCAGCGCAAAGCAAATACTGGATGCGAATGGCAAGGTTGTCTCTCCCGGCTTCGTGGATGCTCACGTTCACGGCGATTTGCCGCTGCTCGCCGATCCGGTTCACGAACAGGGCGTGCGGCAGGGCGTGACCACACACGTCATCGGCCAAGACGGAGTCGCGTTCGCGCCCGCGTCGCCGGAAACGATGACGTACATGCGCCGATATACCGCGGGCTTCAACGGAAACTTCCCCACGCCCGGCCGCGACTGGCGCACCGTCACCAAATTCCTCTCGCAGTTCGATGGTCAGTGCTCCATCAACGCCTGCACGCTTATTCCCAACGGCAACGTGCGCATGGAAGTGATGGGCCTTACCCCGCGAAAGCCGAACTTCGCCGAACTGACCAAGATGAAAGCTCTCGTGCGCGAAGCAATGGAGCAAGGCGCGGTCGGTGTCTCAAGCGGGCTGGACTATGTGCCGAGCATTTACGCGGATGAAGATGAACTGACCGCGCTGTGTGAAGAAATCACTCCGTATGGTGGCATCTACGTCACTCACATGCGAGGGTACAACCGCGAGAAGGCACCCACAGCGCTGCAAGAAGTCTTCAACATCGGCAAGCGCGCTGGATGTGGCGTTCACGTGTCGCACTTCAACTGCCTCGCGGACCAAACGATTCCGCTACTCGACGCAGCGCGACGCGATGGAGTCGATGTCACATTCGATCTCTACTGCTATCTCTACGGCAGCACCATCGTCGCGATGATTACGCTTCCGCCGGAGACTCTCGAAGGAGGCATCGAGGCGACCGTCGAGCGACTGAAACAACCCGGCACGCGCAAGAAACTCGAATCGGCGTTCGCCAACCCGCGATTCCCGATTCACACGATGCGACTCGCCAGTCTTCCGCACGACAAGTATCGCCACCTTGAAGGGCAGAC
This sequence comes from Planctomycetia bacterium, assembly GCA_022616395.1. Taxonomy (GTDB): domain Bacteria; phylum Planctomycetota; class Planctomycetia; order Gemmatales; family Gemmataceae; genus Gemmata. Next base: position 9,870 of record JAKEEV010000052.1, read on the forward strand.
GCTTCCCGACGCCGCGGATCAGTGCAAGCAGTCCATTCTCGACTTCACCTGCGATCTGTTAATCGCGACCGATCTCGCGGCCGGTTGCGTGGTGAGACACTTCACCGAGCGGCAGGAATCGGACATCTTAAAACTAATGAAGCATCCGCTGATGATGGCCGGCAGCGACGGTATTTACGTTGGCGGCAAGCCACATCCGCGCGGAACCGGCTGCTTCGCGCGCTATCTCGGTCATCACGTTCGCAATGGCGACTGGTCTCTCGAAGAAGCCGTGCAGAAGTGCTCGTATCACGTCGCCCGGCGCTTCGGGTTGAAGGATCGCGGGCTGTTGCAAGCGGGTTTCGCGGCGGATGTGGTGGTGTTCGACCCGGACACAATCGCGGACCGCTCGACCTTCGATGACGGCAAGGCGCTGGCGGTTGGCGTGGAGCATGTGTTCGTCAACGGCACGCCAGTGTTGCTCAAGGGCGTCCGCACTTCCGCGCGCCCGGGGAGAGGGTTGAAACGGAACTAGGCGAACGGCCGGCGTGAGCCGGCTGGTGGTTTCTGTTCTCACCGGCCGGCTCACGCCGGCCGTCGCCCGGAGGTTCACATGAAACACCTACTGGGGCTGGAAGGGATGTCGCTAGCGGGGCTGACTCACATCTTCGACGTCGCGGAGAAGTTCGTCGGCGTCGGGGTGGGCGATTTGCCCAAGCGCGACGACTTGAAGGGCAAGGTCGTTGTCAATCTCTTCTACGAGCCGTCCACGCGCACGCGAACGAGCTTCGGCTTGGCCGCGCGCCGGCTCGGTGCCGATGTGCTCGACTTCTCGCCAAGCGGTTCCAGTACCGCGAAGGGCGAGACGTTCATCGACACCGCGAAGAACATCGAAGCGATGGGTATTGACATTGTCGTGGTGAGGCACTCCTCGCCAGGCGCGCCTCACATGCTCGCGAAGCATCTCCAACCGCATGTTCGCGTGATTAACGCCGGTGACGGGGCACACGAACACCCCACGCAAGCGCTGCTCGACATCTTCACCATTCGCAAGAAGCTCGGCCGCGTGCAAGGCTTGACGGTGGGCCTTGTGGGAGACATCGCGCACAGTCGAGTCGCTCGGAGCAACATTCACGGACTCACCGCCCTCGGAGCGAAGGTCATCGTGTGCGGCCCAACAACTCTGGTGCCTGCGGAAGTCTCTCGGTTGGGTGTGGAAGTCGCGGACAAGCTCGATGAAGTGCTTCCGCGCTGCGACGTGTTGAACCTGCTTCGCGTGCAGTTCGAGCGGCAGCGCAGCGGGCTGTTCCCTTCCATTCGCGAATACCGGCTGCTCTTTGGCGTGGACGGCGAGCGCATGAAGAAGGCGCGTCCGAATGTGTTGCTTCTGGCCCCGGGGCCGATCAATCGCGGAGTGGAGATTTCGCCGGATGTGGCAGATGGCCCGAACTCGGCGATTCTCGATCAAGTCACCAACGGCCTCGCGGTGCGAATGGCCGTGCTCAGCGAACTGAGCAAAGCCGCGTGAAATCGGAGAACAGCGGCAGTAATCAGTGATCAGTGAACTGTCATCAGTCATCAGACCGCGCTAACTGAGCACTGATGACTGTTCACTGAGCACTGATGACTGTTCACTGATCACTGATTACTGGTTACTGCCTCTGATCTCTGTCCTCTGCTCTCTGATTCTTCAGGCCCCGGCTGACTGGTGGCTGACTTCCTTCTCGCGGATCAGATCGTGGATGCGGGACAGTTTCGAGCCGATGAATAGCACGTTGGGTAAGTCGAAGTCGAGGTTCGACGGGCCACCGGTCTTTACACGCAGGTCGCCGCTACCAAATCCCAGTAGCCAGTGCCGGAAGATGTCATCTCGCTTCTTTTCCAGATGCATCCCAGAGGTGTCCACCGCGATCTCCCCTTCCCCGATCTCCTTGCGGATGCGCACCTGCCCGCGTGTAACGATCAGGTAGGTGTAGTGGTCGTACACGAACGTGCTGAACACCCAGATGAGGAATAGCGGGATGGCGATGGCGAGATAACCGCCGGCGTTCATGCGCACATCCAGCCCGCCGAGCCACCAGAGTACGTCATCCCACCACCCAAGAAGACCGAGCGTCAGGCCAACAATGGCCAACATCGCGATGGCGATAATCGACGCCAGCCCGCGAAGCGTGAGGTTGGTGACGATAACCACCAGCAAGATGGTCCCAATGAAGATCACTCCGTAGTTGTTGTTGGCCGCGACACGCAACCGCGGGGATGGGTCGTCGCTCTTGCTGCTGGAAGGCGGCACATGTTGGCCGGGTGGTGGAACCAGTACCTCCTGTGGCTTGTTCTCGCCGGGCAACACCTGACCCGACTCCACCGTGGTTCCCGCCGGGACGATGGCCATGACGTGGCCGTCGATGTAGGTCAGGAAGGCCATCAGGAAGCCGACCGCCCAGACCGGCCACCAGTAGAAGAGATTGTTGTGTCCATAAACGCGGATCTCCTCGTCCGGCACCGGTCCAGTTGCGACCGGCACGCCCGCGGGGGCCAGACCAGGCGAAGGAGGCGCGGGTGCAACATATCCTGCGGGCACAGCGGGAGCTGCAGGGGTAGCAGGACTCATGGGAGTTCTCCAGTCACGATCCCGAGCGTTTGCGAAGCAGAGCGAGGCTTGCGGTTTTTCGCGCGGAAGTTTGCCAGGTTGTGGGAACGGCAGTTCGCGCATCAATGACGCAAGCCGACTGCGCGGCAGCCGCTTTCGGGTCAGAGGAGATGACGCAACCGGCGTGCCGAGTCGAACTAAACCATTTCCACCTTCGCACGCAGTCGCTACACTGTTCCCACCTGATTGCCCAGCCGACTCGCGGTTGTGGGGTCAGTGTGTTTCAGGAGGAAGCATCATGAAGCGGTTCCTGTTCGCGTTCGCGGTTGTCGCCCTTGCCGCGTACGCCTCCGCTACCGCCCAGCCGCCGGTCACAACTCAGCCGGTGCCTGGCCCGGTGATCGTTGGTACTCCCGGCACGCAGGTCGTTGAGTATGCCCCAGCTCCGGCGCGTCGTGGACTGTTCGGGCGGTTTCGCAACCGCAACAACACGCCCACGTATTCCGCCCCGATCATGCCAGGCCCGATCATGACAGCCCCGCCGACGACCTTTACGCCGACCCCGATGCCGGGTGTTGTTCCAACCCCAATGCCCGGTCGGACTGGCATCGTCATTCCGGCAGAAAGCACGACTCTGCCTCCGGGCACTTACACCGCGACAGATGGCACCATCATCCAGGTGGGCGGTACCCAGATGCAGCCAACACTGCAACCGATAATGCAACCGACAACCCAGCGCCGCGGGCTGTTTGGGCGGATGCGCGGAGGCAATACGAGGACGCCCGTCATGCCCAGCACGCCGGTCATGCCGATGCCGACTCCACCACCAGGCACCACGCTGGCCCCGATGCCGCAGCCCAGCACCTCGTTCTACACGCCGCCCAACCAACCGGGCAGCGTCGTGATTCCGGCGGGAGGAACGACTCTGCCTCCGGGCACTTACACCGCGACAGATGGCACGATCATTCAGGTCGGCGGTACCCAGATGCAGCCAACACTGCAACCGACGATGCAGCCGACGACTCAGCGCCGCGGGCTGTTCGGTCGGATGCGCTACCGTTGAGCAGTTCCGACAATCGAGCTGTTCCGAAAATCTGACCCGACGCCGGGGGGCCGCACGGTTGTGGCCGCCCGGCGTTTCTTCGCGCTCAAGTATGATGGATTCACCGCAGAGGACGCAGAGAACGCGGAGGAAGGCAAGAACGTTCGATGGGATAACAGGATTTGACAGGATGAAATCCGAGTCTTGAATCCTGATCTCGTTTATCCTGTCAACACTTCTCTGTTTCTTCTCCGCGTTCTCTGCGCCCTCTGCGGTGAAATCTTCTTCCTCATTCTGTGGCACTTGCCATGAACGCGATTCATCTTCGCAACGGCCGCGTGATCGATCCCTCGCGTGACTTCGATCAAGTCACCGACTTGTGGCTTGCCGATGGGAAGATTCTTGGCACCGGAGCGCGGCCTTCGGGCATTTCGGGCGATGTGAAAGTCCTCGATTGCACCGGGCTGATTGTCTCGCCCGGAATCATCGACATGCACGTTCACCTGCGCGAGCCGGGTCGCGAGGAGGACGAAACGATCCACACGGGCACCGAAGCGGCGGTCGCGGGCGGAGTGACATCGGTCGCGTGCATGCCGAACACCGAGCCTGCTCTTGATACTCGCATGGCCATCGAGTTCGTGATTCATCAGGCGGAGCGTGCGGGATTCTGCAACGTATTCCCGATCGGAGCGGTGACGAAGAATCGAGACGGAAAAGAACTCGCGGAACTCGGCGGATTAGCGGAAGGCGGGGCAGTTGCTTTTACCGACGACGGAGCACCGGTTTACTCGGCCGAAATCATGCGTCGAGCGCTCGAATACTGCAAGATGTTCGGCAAGGCGGTGCTGGTTCACGCCGAAATCCTCGAACTGACGCAGGGAGGCGTGATGAACGAGGGTTTCGTGAGTATGCAGCTTGGCCTTCGCGGAATGCCGGGCGTGGCGGAAGACATCATGATCTATCGCGACATCGTGCTCGCGGAGCTGACCGGCGGGAAGGTTCACATTCTGCACGTCTCGACTGCCGGCGGAGTCGATCTCATTCGGCAAGGTCGCAAGCGCGCGGAGGCTCTCAAGAAAGCGGGCAAGCCGGGCTTCTGGATTAGCGGAGAGGCATGCCCGCATCACTTCATCCTGACGGACGAGTGTTTGCGAACCTTCGACAGCAACTTCAAGATGTCTCCTCCTCTGCGCACCGAAGCCGACCGGCAAGCCATCCTCGAAGGCTTGAAGGACGATACGCTTACCGTTCTGGCAACCGATCACGCTCCTCACGCTCCGGAGAAGAAGGAACGCGAACTTGATCAAGCTCCCAACGGCATCCTGGGGCTGGAAACGTTCCTTCCGTCGTGCGTGACTCACTTGATCGAGCCGGGCCACCTCACCTGGCCGCGCATGCTTGCCAAGATGACGTGCAACCCGGCCGCGGTGTTAGGCATTGACCGCGGAACACTTCAACCCGGCCGACCAGCAGACGTAACCGTAATCGACCCGAAAGCGAAATGGACCCTCAACAAGGCTGAATCGAAGTCGAAGAGCCGCAACACGCCCTTCCACGGCACCGCGGTCACCGGCCGAGCCGTCGCAACGATAGTGGGCGGAGTCGTGAAGATGAACCGCATGGGGTGAAGCCATGAACCCGATGAGCGAAGCGGAGTGGCTGGCGTGTGGCAATCCAGAATCAATGCTGAAGTTGTTGCCGAAATTGGGCTACACAAGCGAGCGGAAGTTTCGCCTGTTCGCTGTCGCGTGTTGCCGGTTGCTTTTCAGCCAGGCATCGGTCAGTCCACACGCGAAACGTGTCGTCGATGTTGCTGAGCGCTACGCGGATGAGGCAGTTCCATTGAGCGAATTCCAAACTGCGTATCGTGTTCCGTTGAGTGAACTCCAAACTATCGGGCGTTACACGAACTCGGCTGCCGAATATGCCTGCATGAATGCGGGAGAAGACAAATGCGATGCGGTGGTGGCTGATTGCGCTTCGGGCAACGCGGCCTGGGGAGTTGCGAAACATGGCGCGGTTCCGCCTGACGACAACGGGTTGAGCGAGGCCTTCAACGCTCGTGTTGCAGCAGAGTTAAGCAGGCAATCCGACCGACTCCGCGACATCTTCGGCAACCCATTCCGGCCGGTCGCGTTCCCGCGTGCGTGGCGGACGTCCGATGTGCTTCTGTTGGCACGCGGCATTTACAACGATCGCGCCTTCGACCGGATGCCGATTCTCGCGGATGCGCTTCAAGACGCGGGGTGCGACAACGTCAACGTCCTCGACCACTGCCGCGACAAAACTTATCACACTCGCGGCTGCTGGGTCGTCGATCTGATTCTTGGGAAGCAGTGATTCCGTAGGCGGTGATATAATCGAAGGCAGTCCCATTGCGGAGGGCCCGAATGCCGTCGCCGTTTCCCGGAATGAACCCGTACATCGAACGCCCGGACGTGTGGAACGATTTCCACGACAGCTTCATCCCGGCTCTGCGCGAAGTGCTGACCGCGCAGGTTCTGCCGCGGTACTACGTCCGCATCGAAGAGAACCTTTACATCCACGAACCGCCCGCGAAGGAACGATTCCCTCTCGGTCGGCCGGACCTGTCGCTTCATCCTGGTTCTCAGCCCGGTGGAGATACTGGGGGAGTCGCGATTGCCGCTCCGGTTTATGTCGGGATGCCGGTAATCGAGGAAGAGGAGCGGTTGCCGTTTCTCGAAATACGCGACCGGCACAAGCACGAGGTCGTGACTGTGATTGAGTTGCTCAGCCCGACGAACAAATCCAGCGGCCGAGATCAGTACCTCGCAAAGGTGCAACGCATCCTGGCCAGCAAGACGAACTTGGTCGAAATCGATCTTCTGCGCGATCACACCAAAATGCCCTGGAACCAATTGCCAGAGTGTGACTACTATGCGCTGGTCAGCCGCTATACCGAACGAGCCGGCGAGAATCCCCGAGCAGCAATGTGGCCTCTTCGAGTCCGTGATCCGCTGCCGACAATCCCGATCCCACTTCGCGCTGGCGAAACTGAGCCGAAGGCTGATCTCCAGGCGATCCTGCACCACATCTATGACGCGGCTGGGTACAGCATGTTCCTCTACGAGTCCGACCCCGAGCCACCGCTGCGAGCGACTGACGCTGTGTGGGCCGCGCAGTTGTTAAACCCACCCGTCACGCCCACATCATAGCACCCAGCTGATGATGCACTTGAGGTAACCGGTTTCGCGGCAAGTGACCGCGACCGGATGATCGGGAGCCGATCCTCGCCGTTCCAGGATTTGCAGCTCGCGTTTCGCTTCGACCGAAACTTGCGCGATGATGTCTTCCAGATCCGCCATCGCGATTAGCCCCGTACAGCAACACGACACAAGTACGCCATTGCGTGCGAGCAACTTCAGCGCGAGTTGATGCAGCCGCCGATAGCCCTTGAGCGCCTCCGGCACCGCGGCTCGGTTGCGGGCAAACTTCGGCGGGTCGAGAATCACCACCTCGAACTGCCGACCAGCCGCGACCAACTCCGCGAGTCGATGGAACACATCCGCGCACTCGAAGCTGATGTTGCTTAACCCATTCGCCTGCACATTTCGGCGAGCCAACTCCAGCGCGGGTTCCGAAGCATCCAGGCCGAGTACTTCCGCCGCGCCCGCTTTCGCTGCGTATAACCCGAAGCCGCCGGTGTAGCAGAAGGCATCCAGCACGCGCTTGCCCGTACACAACTTCGCCACCGCGGCGCGGTTGTCGCGCTGGTCGAGGTAGTAGCCCGTCTTCTGACCCTCCGCGAGGTTCACAAAAATCCGCAAACCGTTCTCGACGATGCTCAGATCACTCGGAGGCGGTTCTCCCCACAAGAGTTGGTCGTGCAGCTCCACTCCTTCGAGTTTGCCGATTCCCTTTTCGGTGCGCAGATACACGCCTTTGGGGTTCAACAGTTCGCGAAGCACCTCAACGAGCATTTCTCTGCGCTTCGCGAGGCCCAGCGCGGTGAATTGCACCGTCAACCAGTCTCCGTAACGATCAACGATCATGCCGGAGAGGAAATCTGATTCGCTGAAGCACACGCGATACCCCGCCTCGGGCGCATTGAGTTTCAGAATGTCGTGACGCAGTCGAAGGGCGCTCTCCAGTCGATTGCGGAAGAACGCGCGGTCGAGAGGCACACCTTCGACCCACGAATAGAGCCTCACGTTGATCTTCGACTGGCTGTTGAACAGCCCGCGTGCCACGAAGTTCCCCGCGGTGGAGACAAGCTCGACCTCGTCTCCATCAGCCGGATTGCCTTCAACGCGCTCAATCGCTCCGGCGAACACCCACGGATGCCGACCGAAGAACGGCTGCGCTCGCTTCGGCTTGAGAATGACTTTGGCAGACATGATGGTTTGGCGAACGGCCGGCGTGAGCCGGCCGGTAAGAGCGATGATGTTAGGTTTGGCACCAGCCGGCTCACGCCGGCCGTTCGCCTAAAGACCCTGTTGCACTTTCCCAATGTACGCCAGCGCGCGATCCACTTCAGTCTTCTCCGCGCGGCTGGCGAGCATCGCGCGGACGCGCAGAAGTAATTCTGTCTTGTTGATCGGCTTGGTGATGAAGTCGTCGGTGCCCGCGTCGACGGCTGTTTCTACATCGGTTGCCTGATCGAGAGCGGTCACCATCAGCACCGCGATGTCCTTCGTCGCGAAATCAGCGCGCAGTCGGCGGCACACTTCAAAGCCGCTCATCTTCGGCATCATCACGTCGAGCAGGATCAGATCGGGCTTCCAGTCGCGTGCGGCAGTGAGCGTGTCCTCACCGTTGTAAACGAGCTTCGTCTCGAACCCGCTTCCATCGAGGTGAGCGTCGAGCAGTTCCGCGTTGGACGGGTTGTCGTCTGCAATCAGTATGCGCGGCATGGGTAAGCCTCGTGCTGTGTATCCCAATTATACAAGTACCACGCGCAGATGCGGAGCGATGCCGCAAGTCAGCGCTTCACAGAGCAGAAATCATTGCTACTCTTTCTACATGCGAGTGATCCTCAACCCGAAGCACGCGGAGCACGCACCGCCCGGCGAAGTCGAAGGCGGTGCGGTCATTCCCTCTTACGAATCGCCCGGACGTTTCGATGCGATCCGAGCTGCGCTCGAAGCAGCCGGCGGATTCACATTCGAGGAACCACCAAAGCCCAGCGAGGAACCAGTCGCGGCCATCCACGACGCGGCTTATATCACTTACCTGCGCGAAGCCAGCGCGGAAGCGAAGAAGGCTCGCGACCCCGCAGCGAAGCAACTCTGGCCTACAGTGTTTCCCTTCGGCCCAAATCCGCGCGCAAGCGGAGTGCGTGCCCTGCGAGGCCAGTTCTGCTTCGATACTTACACGCCCATTCTTCCTGGTACATTCGCCGCGGCTCTCGGTGGAGCGAATGCCGCTGCTCGATCTGCGGATTTGATCGCCGAAGGAACCGAGAGAAGCATCTACGTCCTCACGCGGCCACCCGGACATCACGCCGAAGCCGACCGCTGCGGCGGATACTGCTACTTCAACAACGCTGCCATCGCCGCGGATCGCTTGTCGAAACGCGGGCGTGTTGCGGTGCTCGATGTGGACGTTCACCACGGCAACGGCACGCAACACATCTTCTACTCGCGCGCGGATGTCTCCACAGTCTCGATTCACGGAGACCCAGGCGGGCTGTATCCGTTCTTCAGTGGCTTCGCGGAGGAAACCGGCACCGGAGCGGGAGAAGGATTCAACCTGAACTTGCCCCTTCCGCCCGGAACAGCCGCGAAGGATTACCGATCCGCACTCGCGACCGCACTCGAAGCCATCCGCAAGTTCAAGCCGATGTTCCTGGTGCTTTCGTTCGGAGCGGATACGCACGAATCCGACCCGATCGGCGGCTTCAAACTGCCCACCAAGTTTTTCGCCGAAATGGGAGCCGCGGTGCGCGAACTCGACTTTCCTACGGCGATCATTCAGGAGGGTGGTTACAATCTCACCACGCTCGGCTCGTGCGTAACAGAAATGCTCAAGGCGTTTACCTGAATCAGAGCCGGAAGCGTCAGCGACGGAACACTCGAACGTCGTTGACGCCTCCTGAAAGGACCGTCGCTGACGCTTCCGGCTCCGATTGTCGCCCGTGAGGTACTGGATGGCGATCAAGGTCAAGTGCCCGCTGTGCGGATCGACGATGATCGCACCCGATGGCTCGGTCGGGCGCGACATCCGCTGTACCGGATGTCGTGCTGTCTTCCCCATTCCCGAACCACGAGAAGAGCCTCCCGCCCAGCGCGCTGAGCGGCCTCTGTTTGAAAACGACCCGCCGCACCAAGCCGACGATTCGCTTCCGATGGCCCTTCCAGATGATGACGAATCAAGACGATATGATGACGAACCAAGACGCTACGACGACCGCCGCGACGATGACGAACGAGACTACGATGACGAACCCCGGCGTCGGCCGGTTCGTCGACGTCGCCGGCGCAGACCTCCTCCTCGGCCAACTCGGAACGTCACTCTCTGGATTTGGGTGACATTCGGCGTGATCGTGTTCATGGGTTTCGGATGTTGCGGTGGGGTGTATCTGCTGCTTCCCGGCGAGGAGTGGCAAACGCACAATTCGGCCGCGGGCGGCTTCTCGGTCGAGTTACCCGCCAAGCCGCAGAGCAACATGCAGCTTCCCGATCAGCAGCCAGGCGAGAACATGAAGGTGGAAGGGACGATGCTGTGGAAGCGCGTCGAGGAGTATGTGGTGATCTACGCGGATATTCCTCCCGCCCGCATCCGAGGAGCCAGCGCGGATACCATTCTCGATGAAGCGGTGCGCGGGATGGAAACACAGGGCGAGGTTCGGCGAGTGGTGCGTCAGGAGAATATCAAGGTGTCGGGCTTCCCAGGTCGAGAAATCGAGTTCGTTGGGAAGGATGGTGGGACGTATCTGAGTCGAGTGATTGTCGCGGACAGCAAGTTGTATGTGCTGGTCGCCGGTGGGCGTTTCACCCGCCCCGGCAACGCAAGCATCCGCCGATTCATGAACTCGTTCAAGATCACCGACGCGAAACTCGTCCAGCCAGCCAAGTGGTAGCGGAAAACAACAACGCCCGGCTTTCGCCGGGCGTGAGTGAGGTCATTTCTTCGGGTACTTGACCTCACGCGGCATAGGGGCGACTACACCACTCTCCCACGCCTTCTTCCACGCTTGCCAGTCGTCGAACATTTTCTCGAGTCTGGCAATGGCCTTTGAATCCGTCTCCGATCCCGGATTTACCTTCCGCTGCCGCTCGTATCTCTCCAGCTCCGCTTCCAGCTTCTTCATGAACTCCACTTGATACCGCCAACCCTCCAGTTGATGCCGGAGTTGGTTGGCCCCCTTCGGGGTGTAGTTCCAGCCCAGAGATGGATCCGTCAACTGCTTCTCGTACCACTCGATCATCCCCTCGAGGAAGACGCGACGGCTTTTGGTAAGTTCCAGTTGGTGGCGGTGGAGTGGCTCGATGAAGGAATCGAGCAATCTCTCCTCGGGCGAACGCTCCGGCGGCGACGGCGGATCGGGAGCCAACCGCCCGGTCAGTGCAAGACACATCACAAGGGATGGCAGCATAGGTCACCTCAGGGGTTTGGGAGTGGTTTAGGAACGATGTCCTCAAGCTTGCGATCATCCGCCCCGATGAATGGGAACTGAGGGGGAACAACCGCAGCCGCGACAATGGCCGGAGGCTTTGTTTGGTTCACCCAGGCCTTCCATGTCTTGAGAGCCTCAATGTAACCTGGTTTGAACGCCTTTTCGATTACCTCGGACCATTTCGCAATCGTGTCTCGCTGAACACCCGCCAATACCTGTCTTGCTGAGACCATCTGAGTGAGCAAAGCCACGTTCGGCTGCGGAGCCGCCCTCTCTGCCGCTATTAGCGCAGTGAGGGCGTCCACCAGATTCTTGTTCGCCACGAGAAAACTCCAGAGTGCAGCCTCAGCTTCCAATAAAGTCACGTAGGCGGGGTAGATGACTTTGTATATCCCCCAACCCGTTTCCGTGAAATCCTTGAAGGGCTGATTCGCTCCCCACACATCAATGGAATTCGCGGAAATAAGCGTTGTGACGTCATCAAGGTAGTCGTCGATCGCGTCCATAAGATCGGGCAGCGCTGCCAGGATCGTCTCGGGCGTGTCCTCGTCGTAATTGTCGATTTCGTCTTCGAGGTCCGACAGGTCTTCCACAATGGCACTCACCGGACTGGCTGGCTCGGCACCAACCGTTACCGTGATCGTTCCGGTCGCTTCGTTCTCGTCTTCATCCTCAACGGTGTAAGTGAACGAATCGGTCCCCTCGAAACTGGTGTTCGGAGTGTAGGTGATCGTCCCATCCTGGTTGATCGTCACTGTCCCGTAGGTTCCCTGCGTGACGCTGACCACGGTTAATTCATCACCAGCCGGGTCGAATGCGACGTCCGAAATCGTGATCTCCAGTGGCGTATTTACAGGCGTCGTCGCTTCGTCATCCAGCGCCACCGGATCAATATCGCCGACGGTCACTGTGATTGTGTGAGTTGCCTCGTTCTCGTCTTCGTCCTCAACCGTGTAAGTGAAGGAATCATCGCCCGTGAAACTGGTGTTTGGAGTGTAGGTTATCGTCCCATCCACGTTCACAATCACACTCCCATTACTCCCCTGAGTCACTCCCGTCACCGTCAATTCGTCCTCGTCCGGGTCAAACGCGAGTTCCAACACTTCGATGGTGACCGGCGTGTTCTCGGCCGTCCAGACCGAAGTCGGCGGGGCAATCGGAGCCACGACCGTGACGGAGATAGTCCCAGTGGACTCGCTCTCGAATGTGTCTTCGACGGTGTAGGTGAAGGAGTCGTCACCGAAAAAATCGGTTTCCGGCGTGTAAGTGACCGTCCCATCTTGATTGATAATCACGCTCCCATACTCGCCCTGGGTAACCGCAGTCACGGTCAGTTCATCCCCGTCCAGGTCGCTCGCGAAATCCAGTACCTCGACAACCACCGGGTCGTTCACGGAGGTCGTAGTCGAGCCATCGAACGCGACCGGTAGGCTGTCTTCCACATCGATGATGGTCACTTCAGCCGACGATGGGCTGCCGATGCTGTAGCCTGTTCCGCTCGTGACAGTGACAGTAACCATCTCGTCTGGGTCATCGACGCTGTCGTGTACCGCAACCACAGTCTTATCCGCTGTGGCAGAACTGGCGGAGAAGTTAACGGATGTGCCGAGGGAGGTGTAGTCAGTTCCAGAGGTCGCGGTTCCACCAACGGAGAAGTTCACCGTCAATGAACCACTCAAGTCTCCGGTGCGAGTGAATCGAAAGACGCCATCAGTTCCGTCTTCCACGGCGTCGTTCACTTGCGCGACTGTCACCACCTGGGCATCGTCGTCGAGGATGTTGACGGTCGCGGAGTCGGGGCTACCGATGGTGTAGCCTGAGCCCGATGCGAGGGTAACGATAACTGTCTCGGTGGGTTCCGAGGTTCCGTCATTGGTGGAACCGACAGTAATGTAAGCTGTTGGAACTCCCGGGGCAAACATGATCGGTGAAGAGTTGATGCTGTAATCCGAGAAGTAGCCCGCTGTCCCAGAAGTCGAAAAGTTCACCGACAAAAAGCCGCTCGTCTCTGTCCGCGTCACCTGTAGGAGAGTCGAGTTCCCCTCCACCACGCTTGCGCTTCCGGTGATAGTTACCACCGGGGTTGGTGTCGTTCGGTCTTCGAGAGCTGTCAGGGTGAGCCGTGCGCGGGTGGGCAGTGGAGTGGTCTTCTTCCTGCACCGGCGGAACAGCTTTCGGTAAATGTCGGAGAGGCGAAGCATCGTGGAATCCTCCCAGGTGCGATGGGCGACGGACGAGGTGCGATAATCCAAACGCACGCAGTTTAACGCCTTCAGCCCCCCCCCCCCCTCAAGTGAAAAGTATATGATTTTCTCAAGTTCATACGCGCGACGTATTTGACGCTTCACGAGCCGCAGTTAGCGACTGTATTGTCGGAACGTCCAGTCGGCCGGAACTCAGCACGATGGCGGTTCACAAAATGAAACGCCCGGCGAAAGCCGGGCGTGAGTGACAATGCGTTGTCATTCTTCCAACAGATCAGTTCGAGTTGAATTCGCCCTTGCGCTTGGCGAGGTGAGCTTGCAGGCGGGCGACGATGCTCGAATGCATCTGGCTGACTCGAGATTCGCTCAGGTTGAGTGTTGCACCGATCTCCTTCATCGTCATCTCTTCGTAGTAGTAGAGGATGACAATCAGCCGCTCGTTGCGGTTCAGTCCGCGTGTGACGAGTTTCATCAGGTCGCGGTTCTGCAATCGGCCGGTCGGGTCTTCCGCCTTCTTGTCTTCGAGAATGTCGATTTCGCGAACGTCCTTGTAGCTGTCCGTCTCGTACCACTTCTTGTTGAGGCTCACCAGATTCACCGCGGTCGCTTCGCCTACGTACTGATCGAGTTGGTCGAGCGGGATACCGAGCTTTTCAGCCAGTTCTTCGGGCTTGGGTGGTCGGCCGAGGACCGCTTCGAGTTGCTTGCGGCACGCTTCCATCTTGCTGGCCTTGCTGCGAACCAGCCGCGGAACCCAGTCCATCGTGCGCAGCTCATCGAGCATTGCCCCGCGAATGCGCGGAACGCAATAGGTTTCAAACTTCACGCCGCGAGTCAGGTCGAAGGCATCAATCGCATCGAGCAGACCGAAGACGCCCGCGCTGATGAGGTCGTCGAGTTCGACGCCGTCGGGCAGGCGTGCCCAGATGCGTTCGGCGTTGTACTTCACGAGCGGCAGATACTTCTCGACGAGTCGGTTTCTCAGTTCGACTGTCGGCCGCGCGCGGTACTCCTGCCAGACCGCGTGAATGTCGGTTTCGGTTTGGAGCACGATCGAAATCCTCCCTGATGAACAGCAAGCCGTGAGTCGCGTGTCCTGTTCGCCAACTTGAAGCGCCCCTGGAGCGCAAACCAATTGGCGTCCCCTCCCCAGGTCACCGATCAGATGTCCGCGGCTGTGAGTTCGGTTCGCTTCGGCTTCTGCACGCGAAGGCTTCCCCTGCCCTCGCATGCCTGTTGTGCCGAATCTTCCCGATGCGCGTTCACCGGATCGTCGCGATCACGAGCGGCTTGCCCTTCCCCCGAAGCGCCGAGCGGGAACACTCCGACGCTTATGACTCACTATCGACCACGTTCCTCACCGCGGTGTAACCAATCCGCCGAAACCCGCGGCTCCCCTCGCCCCCGCGCTCCACCCAGTCGATTGAATCGACTCAAACCGCGGTGACGGCACGAGTCGAACTTTTCGCGGAATGCTCCTGCTCCGCATTCCGATCCTGGAACCAGACGCGAAAGAGAGCATCGGGCGTGCAACCCATTCCCCAACAGGTTGCCTGTCGCAGGCGTGTTTGTGTGGGCGGTGTCTATGCCGGGATGAAGAGCCAATGGGAAGTGGAAGATTTACAATCCGCCCCGATGGTCGCGCTCTGGCTCGCGTGGAACGCTCTTGATCGGTAAGATGTGCAAAGCAGGTAGCGCCGAATTGGATTCGATCCTAACGCTTGGTCGATGGTCTGCATACATGCGGAGGAAGCCATGAGTCAGGCACTCGGATGGACGATCGGAGCGGTTGTTGTGCTCGCGGGCGTGGGTGCGCCGGTCTGGTGGCTCACAACTCGAAATAGCGCGCCCGAACCGGAGAAGCCTCAGCTTCCCGTGATGGATAACCCCGACGACAAGAAACCGCCTTCGACCGAGTTCGGCACTGGAGGCGGGGCCGACGACAAACTGGTCGAGATCAAGTTCGATGGCGACCGCGCGCTGAAATACCTCAAGCAACTCTGCGACATCGGTCCCCGCGTCAGCGGCACCGAGGGAATGAAGAAGCAACAGGAATTGATCGAGGCACACTTCAAGAAGCTCGGAGCAACGGTCACGCGGCAGGAGTTCAAGGCCAGACAGCGCAGCCAGAAGAACGAAACGAACTTCGTCAATCTCATCATCTCCTGGCATCCGGACAAGGAACGCCGAGTGCTGCTCTGCTCGCACTACGACACACGCCCCATCGCCGACCAGGAAGCGAACCCGGCCAACTGGAACAAGCCGTTTGTCAGCGCCAACGACGGCACCAGTGGAGTCGCGTTCCTGATGGAACTCGGCAACCACATGAAGGACTTGAAGAGCGAGTTCGGAATCGACTTCGTGCTCTTCGATGGCGAAGAGTACATCTTCGAGACGGATCGCGTTGGAGGCGACCGCTACTTCATCGGCTCGGAATACTTTGCCGAGGATTACGCGAAGACCAAGGGCAAGCGGAAGCATCGCTACGACGCGGGCGTGCTGTTCGATCTGTTCGCCGCGAAGGGCGCTCAGTTGAAGGTGGAACTCTACTCGCTGGATTTCGCCAAGCCACTGGTCGAGCAAATCTGGGGAGTCGCGAAGGACTTGAAGGCAAAATCGTTCGTCTTTGAACGCGGATATGAGGTACTCGACGACCACATCGCGCTCAACCGAGCCGGTATCCCCACGGTGGACGTGATCGACTTCGACTACGCACACTGGCACAAACTGACCGACACGCCCGACAAGGTCTCCGGCGAACAGATGGCGGAAGTGTCGCGAGTCATCACGACGTGGTTGCAGAAGATTAAATAAGGTGGGCGGATTGGTTTTCAGCCCGAAGGGCTGAAGAGAAAACCGTCTTCTCATCTGGCGACGGAGATAGTTGGATGAAACCGGATGAGCCGAGTTTGGAGGAGAAACGCGCAGCCCTCACCCGATACATTGATCGTGGGGATAGCGGTCACGACTACTTCAAACTTCACGATGGACGGGATTTCGAGGGCTACATACTCGAAGTTGGCGACACGACTATCGTCTTTCAGTGGGCACACAGCCCATTTGCTCCAGGCGAATCTCACGAGTCATTCGAGATTCCAATCGAGAGCATCGACATCCGGTCTCTCAGGTGACCTTCTCGCGACTCTCCCTCATTTCCTCTTCTTCCCCCGCTTGCCAAACCGCCCGTAGCTTGGCGTTTCCTCGTCTTCTGCCTTCGGGCCGCTTCCGGCCAGTCGCAAGTCGAGCAGTCGGCGTTGAACATCCACGCGGGCGACTTCGACGTGTACGCGGTCGCCCAGACGGAATCTTCGCTTCGTGCGACGGCCTTCGAGCGTGTGTGCGCCCTCATCGAACCAGTAGTAATCGTCCACCAACGACGAAATGTGAACCAACCCCTCAGCGGGGAAGCGTTCGGCCTGCGCGAAGAAGCCGTAGTCCGCGACTCCGGTAATCACCGCATCCAATTGCTCGCCCAGTCGCGTGCTCAGGTAAGTCAAAATCTTCAGCTTCACCAACTCGCGTTCGGCAGTCTCGGCCCGGCGTTCCATCTTCGAGCAGTGATCGCCCAGCGCGACCAGTTCGTCCATGTTGGCGCTCGCGGAGCCCTGCTTGATCCACCGATCAAGCAACCGATGAACCTGCAAGTCCGGGTATCGGCGAATCGGCGAAGTGAAGTGGCAGTAGTGCTGAAGCGCAAGCGCGTAATGTTCATCTTGAATGGGCGAATACACGGCTTGCTTGAGACTCCGAAGGAGCGCGAAGTGGACCGCGGCGCGTTCGGGCTTGTCCGCGGTGTTATTGAGCACGCGCTGAAGTTCAAAGCGATCCTGTGGGCGCTTGATCGGGTGGCCGAGCAGGTCGGCGAACTGCGCGAACTCTTCGAGCTTCTCCTCGTTCGGCGCTGGGTGTACGCGACGCAAGAACGCGACTTCGTGCCTTGTGAAGTGTTCCGCGACCGCTTCGTTGGCCGCGAGCATGAACTCCTCGATGATCTGGTGGCTGAGAGTATGCTCCGCGAAGTGTGCCCCGCTGACGCGCCCCTGATCGTCGTATTCGAGAACGGCTTCGGGCATCTCCAACTGGAGCGACCCGCGCTTGATGCGCTTCTTGCGAAGCAGCAGAGCGAGGTCGCGCATTCGACGCAGGAGGGAGAGGATGTCTGGCGAACGGCCGGCGTCAGCCGGCTGGTCTCCTTGTTCGCTCTCCGACACCGGCCGGCTAACACCGGCCGTTCGCCCATCCAACCCATCCAACAGCGTCTGCACCTCGTCGTAAGTGAATCGCTTGCGGTTGCGGATCGCGCCGTTGGCAAATCGCACGTAGCCCTTCTGTAAGTTCGGCGTGAATTCCATCTGCACGGTCTTCACGTAGCGCACTTTTCCTTCTTGAAGCGACGCAAGGCCGTTGGAGATCACTTCCGGGAACATCGGAAGCACTCGTTGCGGCAGATAAACACTCGTTGCGCGCTTGCGAGCCTCAGTATCAAGCGCTCCGCCCGCCTTGACGAACGCGGAGACGTCCGCGATGTGAACGGTGAGTATCCAGTGCTTCGTTTTCGGATCGATGGTGACGCTCACCGCGTCGTCGAAGTCCTTCGCGTCGGGCGGGTCGATGGTGATGACCAGATCGTTTGTGAAATCTTCGCGGCCATCGAGATTCGTTTCAGAGAACTGGCTCGCGACCTGTCGTGCTTCGGCCAACGCTGCTTCGGAGAACACTTCCGGCAATCCGAATGCGCGAATCACCGAAAGCGTATCGACGCCCGGCTGACCATGTGGGCCGAGCACTTCGGTAATGACTCCCTCTCCACGATCATCGGGGGAAGGGAATCGCAGCATCTCGATGACAACTTTATCTTGCGGCTTTGCGCCTTTCGCGCCGGGGTCGCCGACGTTGATGCTGTGCGTGAAGACATTCCCATCGACACGCACGAGAGCTTCGCGGTCGCGCTCGAAGTAAGTGCCGACGAATGTGCGTGTGGCGCGTTCCAGTACGCGAACGATTTCGCCAGCCGCGTCCTTGATGTTGGTCGCTTCGCGCGTGATGCGGACCATCACTTCGTCGCCGGTCGCGGCATCAAGCGATTTGTCTTCGCGAATGAACACTTCCGGCTTGAACACGCCATCAACCGTGTGAGGCCGAACGAATCCGTGCCCGGACGCGACTCGCCGATACACGCCGGTGACGGTTCCGTGAACATCCGCGCCGCGCAGTGTGTTATTGCGACCCATCGCCAGCCGGCCGGTGCGAACCAGTTCGCGCACGGTCTTGCGGAACTCCGGGTAGTCGCCTTCGGGCAAGTTCAGGCGCTTGAAGAGCGCCTTGGCCTTCAGCGGGTGGTAGCTCTGCGCGCTGACCGCGTGCAGGATTTTCGTGAGTAGATCAGGCATAGATCTGGCGAACGGCCGGCGTGAGCCGGCTGGTGAGACGAACGACCGGAGTTGGTTAGCGACAACTCACCAGCCGGCTCACGCCGGCCGTTCGCCAAGAATGTGTCAGTCGTATCCGCCGGTGCTTTCGCCGTAGAGGTCGCCCAGTGCGCCTCCCTTGTAGATGCGGCGGCCGAGGTTCGCGTTGTACGGCGTCCACGCGGTCGGGTTGTTGCGGTCTTCCTTCAGTTCGCGAAGCACCATGTGCATGCGTGTGTCCATCAGGTCAATCAGGTGAAGCAGCATCGCTTCGGGTGTCATCGGCACTTTCGGGCTGCCGTAGTTAAGCTCTCCGTGATGGCTCAGGATCATGTGCTGAATGCGGAGCATCAGTTCTCGCGGGAACGGCTCACCCGTCAAGTCCGGCACCCGCGCCGCGGTCTCGCTGAGCATGGCAACAGCGATCGGAATGTGCCCGACGAGTTGCCCCTCATCCGAGTAACCGAACGCGCGGGAGTAAGTTAGCTCTCGCACTTTCCCCGCGTCGTGCAGGAACACGCCCATGAGGAGCAAATCGCGGTCCACGCCTGGATACAGCGGCAAGAGCTTGTCGGCCGCGTCCATCATCGAGATCACGTGTTCGAGCAGTCCGCCAACATACGCATGATGCAACTTCACTCCGGCCGGGCAGGTGGTGAACCCGCGCATGAACACTTCATCCATCAGGAAGCATTCCGCAAGCGCTCGCAGGTGCGGATTGCCGAGCCGCATCAAGTAATTGCGAAGCCGTTCGGTCAGCTTCGGGATACTTTGCTCGGTCTGAGGAAGGAAGTCGGTGAACTCAACTTTCTGCGGCTCGACGCGGTCGATCCCCGTGAGGATCACTTGCAGCGATCCCTGGAACATCTGCACCTTGCCGATCGCGTGCAGAAAGTCTCCTGGATCGAATCCGCGCGCGTGGCTATCGCCCGCGTTCCACATGCGGCCCTGAATGCTGCCGGTGCGGTCTCTCAGTTCTACAAGGAGATACGGATTGCCGTTTCGGTTCGCGCGGAGTTGCTTGTCGGTGACGAGATAGATGTCGTCGAGGTTATCCCCGTCGCGGAGTTGATCGACGAAACGGCGTGACATTTGGCAGCCTTGTCTGAGAAGAGTGATGGCCACAAAAAGGCACAAGGGGCACAAATGGAAGAGAAGAAAACTAACCACAGAGACACAGAGGCACAGAGAAAACAAAGGGCAGAGGAGAGTTGAGATTGAACTCAATTCTTCTGCTTTCTCTCTTGTTTTCTCTTCTCTGTGCCTCTGTGTCTCTGTGGTTCATCAATCTTCTTTGTGCCCTTTGTGCTTTTTTGAGGCCATTATTCTTTCGGTTTCTGTCCGCGAAGCGGCACCTGGCACGCGCCATCCTTGCACGGCACCAGATCGTAGCGGTTCTTCGCGACCCAGAGGTAAACTGTGTTACCGATCCACGGTACGCCGGGAATGTAGAACAGCGGGGCGAAGGGCATCGTGAGCGGTAATCGCCACAGCATCCACCGAATCGCCTTGTATCCGAAGAGAGCACGTTTGCGGTCGGGCGTGACCACGTGCATCTGTTCGAGCATCTTCTTCAAGTCCAGCGGTTCATTACAGGGCGGCCAAGCGGCCGTGTCGCGGCAATCCTGCCCGTGGAATCGCTTCAACCAGTCGAGGCGCTTCAGAAGTCGCGCTCCGCGCTGACACAACGCGCACATCCCATCGTAGAGGACAACGGCTTTTCCCTTCGCGGGGTCTGTCGTTTCCGCTGGTTTCGGCTCCGTCGATACTTCAGCGCTCATGGTGGCTCCCGGCAATAGAAGCATTCTACCCAAGAGACCGCAGAGGCGTGAGAAATCCAACAGTGTAGAATGGGTCGAGAACACAGTTCACAGGGCTTCCGCCCTGTGCTACGAAAGACGGCCCCTCCGGGGCGAAAACCAAGAACCGTGGCTGTGGCTTGGCATTGGCGAGATCGCGTCGCTACTGGCTGTTTTCTCTTCGCCCCGGAGGGGCCATCTGACGTAGCACAGGGCGGAAGCCCTGTGGAATCAAAACCACACAACCCAAAGGAACTTGCCGTGGCCCAGACCGACACGCGCTTGCTCTATCACATCGTGTTCAGCACGAAGAACCGTGAGCCGTGGATAGACCCGACATGGCGGGATGAGTTACACGCTTACATCGGCGGGATCGTGCGCAACCGAAAGGGCGAATTGCTCGCCGCGGGCGGAATCCCAGATCACATTCACCTGCTTGTGAGGCTGGCCGCGGATCGTTCCATCTCGGATGTCGTTCGTGACATCAAGTCGAACTCGTCCGGCTGGCTGCACGAGCGAGGCGTGCTTCCGTTCGCGTGGCAGGACGGCTACGGCGCGTTCACCCTGGGTCCCTCCGCGATTCCAGGCCTCACAGCGTATATCAGCAATCAGGTGGAACATCACGCGCAGGAGTCATTCCGTGATGAGTTTGTTGCGATGCTACTGGAAAATGAGGTCGAATGTGACGACCAACGCCTGTGGATGTGAATGGTCTTCGCCCGCAATTGATCACAAAATTGTCCTTCCACCCTGTGAAATACGACGGCCTTTCTGGCGAAGACAAGAACTCTCGATGTATTTCTCTTCGCCCCGGAGGGGCCGTCTGATGTAGCACAGGGCGGAAGCCCTGTGAGAAGGAACCCCAAATGAGCGCTCTCCCAGTTCCCCGACCGGTGACCGTCCCTGAGTTCCGCGATTCAAAGGCTCGCGGGGCGAAGCTGGCCGTGGTCACGGCTTACGATTACACCTCCGC
>JAKEEV010000500.1 GCA_022616395.1 Planctomycetia bacterium
CCTTCGAGAACCCCAGCTTTTCAAGGAGTTGGGGGCCATAACGGCCGCTTCTTTGCACCACAAAGTGAGAAAACTCCACAAATCCTGGGAAAACCAAGAAGAGGAGAACAGCAGGGGGTGGCGGGGGGAGGGGGCGCTTCAACACCCCGAAACGAGAACTGCTGACCCAAGCCGACACCCCTTGATACTACTGCCAAGCGAGCGGGTGGAAACTGAACACGACCCTCACGGTCGCGGTTCACCAAGCAGAGGCCAGATTCCGTTACTACACTCCAACCGATCAAGCGGATTGGTTGAACCCGCTGGCAGTGGTATTATCAGCAACAGCCCTCCTCTCCCCGGAGCCGAATCATGACTGCACTCGCTGTTCTCGCGATGGTTCTCGCGGCTGATCCCAAGCCGGAGCCAATTCAACCGACCGCTGATGGCATGCGGCTTGATGTGAGATATGGCATGCGGTCGGCGGTTGTCTACTTTGCCGGAGCCGACAAGTCTGCCATTGGCGTATTCAGTGGGAAGACGCAATTCTCGCTCGACGCGGAGGGAGGAAAGGCCATCACGACCGCGTTCGAGAAGTTCAAAGTGGCCGAGATGCCCGCGTCATTCGGCGGAATGCCCCGACCGAAGGGTGGTCCCGACATCGGGGCGCCTGAGATTCTCGTGGGGGGAGTTTCGCTTACCAAAGACGGCAAGCCCGTCAAGAGCGTCCAGCAACTCGGAGGAGGAGTTCAGTCGAAGGAGTTAGCGGACTTCTGCGCCGCGGTGCTGGATGTGTGCGAAGCCAGCGCGAAGAAAAATGGCGTGACCGCCAAAGACATCGCCGACGGGTTGAAGAAAGTCGGCACGGGCGAACTTCACCCCGCCACGCTGAGCATTCTCGTTCACCGTCTGCCCGAAAAGCCCACCGACGCGGACCAAACCGGCTTCCTCTTCCGGCTCGAAGGAGGAGCGGTGCTCACACGCGAGCGCGGACCGAAGGGCTACGGCCCTGTTTACAAACTCGTGTTGAAGAAGGACGAACTGGTCGCGGTCACGAAGCTACTCACCGATAACGAGGTCGGCGGGTTCCCGGTCAACCTCTGGGCACCGACTTACACCGATCTGGTCGTGCGCGTTCTCAATCACGAGAAGAACATGCAAGCCCGCCAGTTCGCCAACACCACACCGAAGACACACGGCAAGAAACAGGAACAGTTCGATGCGGTCTACGCGGGCCTTCTGAAACTTCATCAGCGCGCACTCAAGGACGGCACCAAGCTCCCAGGTGAACCGTGAGCGAGGAAGTGAAGACGCAAACGGATCAGCCCTGGTTCGCACAGGGGCTGGCGTTCGAGTGTACGCGCTGCGGAGCGTGTTGCACCGGCGAGCCGGGCTTCGTGTGGGTCACCGACGACGAACTGAAACAGATCGCGGTGTTCCTCGGTCAGCCGATTGCCGAAGTGCGCGATCTTTACAGTCGCAAGGCTCGCGGAAAGCGCACGCTCCGCGAACAGGCTAACGGCGACTGCGTCTTCTACGACCGCAAGAAGGGCTGCACGATTTACCCCGTGCGCCCGCCGCAATGCCGCACGTGGCCGTTCTGGGAAAGCAACGTCGAGACTCCCGAAGACTGGAAACGGACGTGCGAAGTCTGCCCCGGCTCTGGCAAGGGCGAAGTGATCCCCGTCGAGGAAATCTCCCGTCGGCTGAAGGTCATCAAGATGTAGAATGGACGCGGAGGCGCAGATATGCCGAACACGACACTGGTTCCTTCGGGAACCCCTCATATCTTGCTGGACGAACGCGGGCGCGGCTGGATCGAAGGCACCGGCACCAAAGTGATCGAGGTGGTTCTTGACCACATCGGACCAGATCAAATGCCAGCCGAGCAAATTCACGCTCAGCGCCCACACCTGACGCTTGACCAAATCAAAGCCGCTCTCAACTTCTACAAAATGAACCGTGCCGCGGTGGACGAGGAGATTCGTTTGGCTGAAGAACAGTACCGCGACATTCGCTCGAAGACGGAGAACAAGGAGTCTCAGGCACGGCTCAGGGAACTCAAACAGCAGGCAACGCAGAATCCAAGCGGGAGCGAGTAACCCACAACCCAACATTCGCGGAGCCGACCGTGGCCGTCGCGTTCTACATGGATGAGAACGTTAGAGCCGCGATCACGGCTGGCCTTCGCGCTCGTGGGGTCGATGTTCTCACGGCACAGGAAGACGGCCGGAGACAGACACCCGATCTCGAGATTCTTGATCGGGCCACGGCGCTGGGAAGAGTCGTATACTCGGAAGACACGGACTTTCTGGTTGAAGCCGCCCAGTGCCAAGCAGCCGGTGTTCCATTCGCGGGCGTGGTCTATGCTCACCAGCACACACCGATTGGTACCTGCGTGACAGACCTTGAAATCATTGGCAAGTTGAACGAACCCGCCGATATGGCGAACAACGTCATCTACCTTCCTCTCTAACTCGTACTCATGCGCGCCACATCCTTATTGATACTCCTGAACTTCACCGGGACTGCTCTGGCAGCCGATCCCATCGTGGTCGGGCATCGCGGGCTGGTGAAGCATGCTCCGGAGCAAACGCACGCCAACTTCTCCGCGTGCGTCGAACTGCGCGTCAGCATCGAACTCGATGTTCGCCGAACGCGCGACGGCCAGCTCGTCTGCCTTCACGATGACACTGTCAACCGCACGACCACCGGCACCGGGAAAGTCGCCGAACTCTCACTTCGCGAACTGCGACAGCTCGACGCGGGGAAGAAGTTCGCTCCCGAGTTTGCCGGTGAGCGTGTGCCCACTCTCGAAGAAGTGTTCGCACTCTTGAAGGAGCGCAAGGCGACTTCTCTACTCATTGCGGTCGATCTGAAAGTGCCCGATTGCGAGGCCGATGTGGTGAAACTGGCCGAGAAGTATGGCGTGCTCAAGCAACTGGTCTTCATCGGCATCACCATCGAGAAACGCGAAGTGCGCGAAAAACTTCTCGAAGTCAACTCCGACTCCGCGTGCGCAGCACTCTGCCCCACGGCCGACAAGCTCGGCGATGCCATCGCGGACAAAACCTGTTCGTGGGTCTACGTCCGGTTCATCCCCACGGCTGATGAAGTGAAGAAGATCCACGCGGCGGGCAAACGTGTGTTCCTCGTCGGCCCGCTGGTGATGGGCAACGAACCGCAGAACTGGGCGAAGGGCCGAGCCGCGGGCGTGGACGCAATCCTCACCGATTACCCGCTCGAATGCCGCTCCGGGTGGCGAGTCGAGAAGAAGTAAGAGAACAGAAGACAGAGAACAGAGGACAGAAAGCAGAGATCAGAAGTCAGAAAGCAGAAAAGCAGTTCTTGTCTGTCCTCTGATTTCTGTCCTCTGTCCTCTGTTTTCTTTGTGCCTTTCTAATGAAGTCTGGAAACCCAACCGCTACCATTGACTCCGCCGGATTTGTCGCCCGTTGCCCGTCTACTCTTGGCGGAGTGTCTCCATGGCGCGATTCTTAGCTGCTCTTTCACTCACACTCACACTCGCTCTCACACTCTCCGCGAAAGACTGGCCGCAGTTCCTCGGCCCGACACGCGACAACGCGGTGACCGAGACCGTTGCGCCGTGGAAAGGCGAGCTGAAACCAGTCTGGAAGCAGCCGGTTGGCGACTCGCACAGTTCGCCCGTTATCGCCGACGGTGTGGTGTATGCCTTCTATCAGCCGAAGGACAAGAATGCCGACGCGCTGGCCGCGTTCGATGCAAAGACCGGCAAACTGAAATGGGAGAAGAGCTACGAGCGTCCTGAGTTCAAGCCGCTGTTCGGCAACGGTCCACGCTCCACGCCCGCGGTCAGCGGAGGAAAGGTCTTCACCTACGGCGGAACGGGCATTCTCGCCTGCTGGGATGGCAAGACCGGCGCAATCAACTGGAAAGTGGACGCACTCAAGGAGTTCAAGGCGAAGAATCTCTTCTTCGGCACTTCCACTTCTCCGCTGGTTGTTGGCGACAAGGTCGTGGTGATGGTTGGCGGAAAGGGCGCGGGCGTGGTTGCTTTTGAAACAAAGACCGGCAAGCCCGCATGGCAAGCGACCGACGACCCGGCCAGCTATGCCTCTCCGGTGTTCATCAACGAGCAGATCATTACCCTCACCGGTTCGCATGTGCGTGCCCTGTCGGTCGATGGAAAGCCGCTGTGGGAGGTGCCGTTCAAGGATAAGCTCAACGAGTCGTCCACCACGCCCATCGTCGCGGAGAAACTGGTCATCGCCAGCTCGGTAACGGCCGGGAGCATCGCGGTCAACGTGAGCAAGGCAGACAACAAGTTCACGGCGAAGCAGCAGTGGGAGAACAAATCGCTGACGTGCTACTTCTCCACGCCGGTGGCTGCCGGCAGTCACCTCTACATGGTCAATGGTGCCGCCACGCTGACAAACCCAACCATCACCCTGCGGTGCGTCGAAGCGAAAACGGGCAAGGTGGCCTGGGAGAAAAAGAACCTCGGCCAATACCACGCGGCCATTCTCCGCTGTGGTCCAGCCGACAAACCGCGGTTGCTCATGCTCGGCGACGATGGCTACTTGACGCTTCTGGAAGCCAACCCGAAGGAGTACACCGAACTGGCTCGCACGAAGGTTTGCGGAAAGACGTGGGCACACCCGGCCCTTGTGGACGGCAAACTGTATTTGCGCGACGAGAAGGAGTTGATGTGCTTTGAGTTGAAGAAATGACTTGGCGAACCCCGCCCGCAAGGGCGGTGGGTGTTGCAAACGTGACCCGCCGCCCTTGCGGGCGGGGTTCGCCCTTCCCTCAGGGTGTCAATGTGGCGATCGGTTTGGTACTCGCGTCATGTTTGGTGCTGGTAGGGCTGTTGACGGCCCTACGTCAACGGCGCGCGCTCCGCGCGCTGCGTGAAGAACCCTATCTGGCCGACGAGGATCGTGTGTATCGCCACGGACAGGCCATCCGCCGGATGATCTCGTCCGGGTTGCTCATCATCATCGGCGGCATGATTGGCGGCTACTATCTGTCTGGAATGGATGCACGCATGGACGCGATCCCCGAACGCAACAAGCTCGGCGCGCCGCCCGAAGGCGAACCGGACCCGCAAGCCAAAGCCGACAAGCAGTTCGCGAAGTTCGTTGGGTTCTACTGGATCGGGGTGCTGGGGTTGGTGTTTTTGGTCGTCTGCCTGGCGATCATGGACTTCTGGGCGACGCGGAAATACTGGATGGCCCGCTACAAGGAACTCAAGGCCGACCACGACGCGAAACTCCAGCGCGATCTGGCCGTCTTCCGGCAGCAGAAACTCAACGAACGTGTCCCCGGCCTCAAGCCACCCACGCCAATGACCGACGACACGGATACCAACGAACCGTTGCCGTGAGGAGAGAGGAGAGGACAGGAGTCAGGAGACAGGAGACAGGAGACAGGGGTCAGGAGTCAGGAGTCAGGGAAGACACAAGATGCAGGAGGATCGTGTCCCCAGAACTTGCGGCCTGGGCTATTCTCCAACGCCCCTTCGGGGCCAAACCATCGGCATGTTCCGCGGCTTTGCGCTTGGTAAGCGGGTTTCCGTAGTCCCGCCTTGCCGAGGCGGACAATCAGAAATTCGGAATGCGGAATCGTCAGAAATGCGGAATGCGGATTGCGGAAAGCGGAATGTGGAATGCGGAATCAAAGACAAGAAGACAGAAGTCGCGGAGTCGGGGTTTGGTTTTGGTTTTCATTCCGCAATCCGCATTCCCCATTCCTCTGGTGCCGCTGTGCAAGCGGCACCTACTTGCAGCATTTGAACACGCAGCCGAACCAGCGGCAGGTTTTCTCGCAGCACGTTTCCTGAAGCAGAATCATGTCTCCGCACCAGATCGGGATGTTCTCGCGCGGATCGCGGAGAGCTTCGTTCAAATCCACGCGAATCGGAATCTGCTGACCGCTCGGCAATCGGCGCAGCACAGTCACCCGACTCGGATGCGGGCAACCCAGACCAGGTTGAATCGGCCCGCGCGCAACCGCAATGGCTTCCACCACGCGCAAATCATGAGTGAGAGGATATTCGCCACCCCCGAGCATGCCTCCGGTGTAGAACACCGCACCACATGCGCCGCAAGGCGCTGGGAAAGCCGACATCGGAACGAGTTCGACATTCGTAACAGGAGAAATCGGCTTCGCTTCTTTGTTTTCGGATTTCGTGCGTGTGATTTCTTTCGTGCTTTCCGCCTGCTGGCTGAAACCTGCGGGTGGGCACGGTGGGCAGTGCAACACCTCGTCGGGCAATCGACGAACCGGAATGCCCTCCACCGCGGACTTCGTGCAGACGCAACCGCAACTCCAGCCGGCCGCGACCACCAATAGCAGAGCCAACACCAGGCGCTTACGCATCGGAACCTCACTTGCGCGGCAGAAGCATCGGATTCACCGGCAGCGGCGGCGGTGAGAGATGCTTGAACGGAATCACCGGGATGTCGTCCAGGATCGACGGTGTGGGTAGGTGTGCGGGGATCGCAGGCACTTCGTCGGGTGGCTCGGGAATCTTCACGCGGGTGCCTGCGGGCACGACACCGCTATCGGGCAACTGGCCGCTTCCGGGCGGAACGCTCGGAAGCGGTGGAATTGGCAACTCCAGAGAGCCGGTTGGCGGCGGAACCGGGAGCGTCGGGATCGGCAATGGCGGGTCCGGGATCGGGAGCAAGTCCGGCTCTGGCGGAACCGGCAATGGGGCGAACTTCGAGCCGTCCGGCAACGTCGGGTTAAACGGTTTGACAAGTGGCAACTCAGGTTTGGGAATTGGCGCTGTTGGAACCAGTGGCGGATCGTCGAAGTTCGCGAACGGGTCTTCTGATGGCTTCGGACCGCCGAACTTGTTCTCGCTGGGATTGGCGGGGAGCGGGCGAGGGGTGGGAAGTGGCAAACTTCCCGGTGCTTCGGGCGGTTGAGCAAGCGGATTGGTCGATACATACGGCACGACCGGTGCAACCGGATCGCTTGCCAGGGGAACTGGCGGGCACTCGATCGTGCCGTCTGGCACGAGTACCGGAACCGTGAGGAACTGTCGCCGGCCGGTAGCAAGAGCCACGTCGGTGCCGTATTTGAAGCCGAGGTAGTAGTCGCGGACCAGACAGTGTCCTTCGGGCGTGAAGTATTTCTTGTTCCGCACATATTTCATCGGCGGAACGGCTGGCGGCTGGGCATCTCCCCCGCGATCAAGATAATCAACGAAGCCGTCGAGGAAGCCGTCGTGGAACTCATCGGTGAACGCCCGTCGCGGATACTGACTTCGGACGCACTTCCAGGCAGTGCGGGCGTCCTTGCGGAGATCGCGTTCGATTCCCCGCTGAGTGTGGGACAGGCATACTTCGTTGATCACCGGGCAAGTGGTGTGGGGCGTGGAGACACACCCGGCCAGCACCGGGGCGAAGCTTCCTGCCCACGCAAGCGTCTTCCAGCCCATGACCACCCCCGCGATCACCTCTCGGATCCATTGCCTGACGAGAGGACTGAGTGTAGATCGGTCTGTGACGGCAAGAGTGTTCACCGATGAGGGGAAATTCCGCAGTTGCGCCATTTGCGCCGACCGCGTCATGTGCCACAGTTACGGCAACGAACGCGGAGGCGCCGGTCGGCCGGCCGGGTCAGCCGGAGAACGCGGACAACCTTGCTTGATTCGCTCCCCCGCACTGCCGCCGCGGTCGATGAGTCCAACACTGTTCGATTCCAGGCCGGTCGAACTTACCCATTTACCCCTCAGCACGGGAGCCAGCACAATGGCCAAGAAGAAGGCAGCAGCCAAGAAGAAACCGGCGGCCAAGAAGCCAGCCGCCAAGAAGAAACCGGCCGGGAAGAAAAAGCCGGCCAAGAAGGCCGCACCCTCGGCCAGTAAGGTGAAAAAGAAACCAGCGAAGAAAGCCACTCCAGCCCCAACCCCCGCGCCTGCGCCAACCCCCGCGCCTGCGCCAGCACCCGCGCCTGCGCCGATGCCGCCTCCATTCCCCCCAGTGTGAGACGGAGCGTCCCGACAACTCGAAAGCCGATTCGCGTCGAGAGGGTGGGCGAAGGCTCACCCTTTCTCATTTTTTGGTAAGCGCTGCGAAGTAGGTGCCGCCTGCCGGGCGGCACCGGTTGAAGAGTGCCGCCCGGCAGGCGGCACCTACTTCGCGAACCTACTTTGACCTCTCACTTCCACTCAGCTTGGAGCCACTTCACGCCCTCGCCGACGAACTGACCGTACTGGTTCGTCGAGTAATGGCTTAACCCGCGAACCGTCTTGAACTCCAGCTTCGCTCCTTTGCCCTTCAAGGTGTCCGCGTGCCTCTTCGCGGAGTTGTAAGTGACAATCTCGTCGTGGTCCGAGTGGATCACATATACGGGAATCTTCCACTCGACATCCCCGCCCGCGATCGGAGCCGCGACCGGGATCGCGCCGGTGAACACATTCTGATGCCGCGAGCCGAGGAACCACGCCCCTTCGCCGCCGAGACTGAACCCGGTCACGATCACTTTCTTCGAGTCAATGGGGTAAGTCTTCATCACGCTTTTCACAAGCCAGATCGCGGCCTTCTCGTTGTTCGAGTCGGTCCACTTTCCACCAAGAGCATCAGGAGCGATCACGATGGCGCCCAGTCCCGAAAGACCGGGGCGGAACGCATCGATCATCTCCGCGCCGGTGTAGGGTTCGGGCTTCGCCCCATCGTAGCCGTAGTGGAGCACGAGCACCAGCGGTACGGGCGTCTGGCCGTCCGCGGAAGGTGGAACTTCAATCGCGTAGTTCACAGCGCCGACGCCGGGTACATCGGCCGACTGTCGGTGTGTGCCGGGCGGCAGTTTCTTCAACTCCGCGGCTTCCGGAATCGCCACCGGAGCCCGACTGCCTCCACAACCCACAACGAGGACAAGCAACAGAACGAACGGCACGCGTCTCATGGAATGAACCTCTTTTCCGAAATCGGAGCCGGAAGCGTCAGCGACGGTCTTTGATCGGAGCCGGAAGCGTCGCGACGGTCTTTGATCGGAGCCGGAAGCGTCAGCGACGGTCTTTGATCGGAGCCGGAAGCGTCAGCGACGGTTCTTGATTTTGCTTTTCCGCCGAGACAAAGCCAACATCAGCGCCAAACCCCGTCGCTGACGCTTCCGGCTCCGATGTCAGTCAGACAAACCCCGTCGCTGACGCTTCC
>JAKEEV010000501.1 GCA_022616395.1 Planctomycetia bacterium
GAGGTTTCTCGCGAGTCGAGTGTCTGATTTCAGCCCCAAAACGCCCTCGCTCCGCGCAAGAACCCTTGAAAAGCAAGGCCCGCAGACCCGTGAACGGTTACAGTTTTTAAGACCCCTCACCCGCCGCTATTCGCGAAGCGAGGCGCTTCGCGGCGGCGACCTCTCCCCGCAGAAGCGGGGCGAGGTAGGGGCGCTTGCAATTTCGGGAAGCTACACGAAGAAGCAGAACCCCCACCTCTCTTGCGCCGTGCGGGGCGAGGTCGCCGTAGACTGACGCGCTTCGCCTCAGTCGTAACGGCGGGTGAGGGGGTCTTGAAAACTCAATCCAATCCCCTCGTGTGACAGTTTGACGGAGATCCTCGACGATCTCACCAGCCGTCCGGCAACTCCTCTCCGCCTGCGATCGTGGCGAGTGCGAAAAGTGTCGCGGGGGAAATCTCGTTCTTCGTGTACCGAACCGAGCCATCCGCGAGCATCATGTTGAAGCCATCCGGACGTTTGGAGAAGAACCACGAGTTGCGGTAGTGCGTGCCACCGAATTGTCGATCCACGCCCGTGAGCGGAACATCGTCGACGTCCACTCCGCGAACGGTGCTCGGCCCTCCTCGAATCCACGGACCGACCTCGCGAGTGGTTTCGATCAGCAGAAGCGTGTTCGCCAGCCC
Organism: Planctomycetia bacterium; assembly: GCA_022616395.1. Taxonomy (GTDB): domain Bacteria; phylum Planctomycetota; class Planctomycetia; order Gemmatales; family Gemmataceae; genus Gemmata. Next base: position 666 of record JAKEEV010000501.1, read on the forward strand.
GTCTTTCACGTCTTCCGTCTTCACGGTGCGGTCGGAGCCGAAGAAGCCGATTCCCGGCGCATCCATCGGAAGCATCGGTGAGTCGATCCCCACACCCGCGACACCGATGTAGTTGGTGAACGCGAGATGGCCCGATTTCGGAGGCGGGTCGTCTTGCTCACCGATCCACTCTGGGCACTGATACATCCTGCCGGGATAGTGTGCCAGGACACCGACATTGGTTGGCGAATCCCACGATTCTTTCTTGGCAAACTGATTGTACAGCGGACTGGCCTCGACGAAGGGATACACCGCGATGTGAAAGCTCAGTCGCTCTTCCGGTGAGAGCGCTGGATTGGGCATCGTGCCCGGCGGGAAGTGATTGTGCGCGTCGCGGTAGCCGTGGATTGCGAAGCCGAGTTGTTTGAGGTTGTGCGAACAGCGCACTTTCTCGCTGACCACGCGCACCCTCGATGATGCGCACAGCAGCAGACTCGCGAGAACAGCGAGAATGACGAGCATGATCGCGATTTCGATTGCGTTGAATCCGCGGCGCATGGCGACCTCTGCTGCGATTGTTCACCACTCCGTCGGCACCTCTTCGCTCCCAGCGATTGTCACCAGAGCGCCGAGTACGAAGGGGTCGATGTGGACCTGAGACATCCTCACGCTTCCATCAACCATAAGCACGTTCGCCCCAAGCGGAGTTTTGCCTCCGAACGATTTGTCCTTTTTGTGCAACCCACCGAAGGATCGGCCTTCTCCGAAGAGCGGTTCGTTGGTCAGGTCGATTCCGCGAGTTGTCCCCGGTCCTCCTCGAATCACTCGGCCTGGCTCGTGAGCGGTCTCGATCACCGCGATTGTGTTCGCGGAGCCATCCTTGATCTTCTCCACTTTCAACACGCGGTCGTAGCCCAAGAAACCGACTCCTGGAGCGTCAAGCGGAAGTGTCGTTGCATCGATTCCGATGCCCGCGATGCCGGGGTAATTGGTGAAGGGATAATCGATCCCCCGTCCCCAGAACGACGGGCAGCAGAACGGACGGATCAAGTGACTGGGGGACTCCTTTTCCACCGCGGCATTCTTCGGCGCGTCCCACGCGGCAGTGTGGTCGAGTTTGTCGTAGGTCGTCTGCTGCTCGACGAATGGCAGCATTGAGACGTGCCAGCTTAATCGCTGATCGGGAGGCAACTCCTTGTTCGGTATCGCGCCTGGCGGGAAGTGCTTGTGTGCGTCGTGGTAGTTGTGAATCGCCAGCCCGATCTGCTTCAGGTTATTCTGACACGCCATGCGAGCCGCGGCTTCTCGCACCTTGCACACACTCGGTAATAGAAGCCCAATTAGCACCGCGATGATGGCAATGACAACGATCAGCTCGATGAGGGTAAATCCGCGCCTCATGACGACCTCCTCAAGATGTGGGTGTGGAGATGAAAGCCGTCAGAAGTAGAACGCGGCCCGACGAATAACATTTCAGACGAATTCCGGCCGTGAACCAGTTGTTGGATGCGGGCATCTATTCCTGATGTCCCACTTTTTAGGATACCAGCAGTCATGATCCCGCTGCAAACCGCTTCTCCTCATCCGGTCACGCACCTTCTCTTCAGCCCGGATGGAGCAACAATCGCGGTGGCTCAACCTCACTCAGGTGTCACACTCATCGAACGGTCCACGGGCCACACGCTCGCGGTCTGCGCGATGCCGCGTCGCGCGATTCTGACCGGCCTCACGTTCTGCGAAGATGGCCGATTCCTCGCGGCTGCAAGCGCGAAGGGAGTGGAAGTGTTCGATACGCAGACCGGAAAGCGGGTGGCAGCGAGCTTCGACTGGCGCGACAAGAGCCTGAGCCTGGTCGTGCGTCACGAGGGCGTGATGGGCGTGAACGTAACCGGTGATCGGCGAGTCTGTGATCCCCGCACGATCTCGGCCGGTATGTTTCCAGCGAAGGTGGGATCCAATCGTGTCGGGTTCTGGGTCAACTCAATCTCTCCCGACGGGCGTTTGGCAATTGGTCATCGCTCGATGATCTGGCTGGCTCTATTCGACCTGGAAGCCTGGCGGGTTGTGGCTCATCTGAACCAGCCAGACTATGAGAGGTCGATGTTCAAGGGCACCGCGCGATTCTGCCCACTTGGCCGTCGGTTCGCGCTGAACGATGGTCAAACGATCTCGGTGTACGATACCGGCGGTGTTGTGGAGGAAGACGAGGAGGACCAACAAACCGATACCCCGCTTGTCCAGCGGGCCAACGGGATCGCGGTTGCTCCGAAACCACACGTAAAGTTATCTCCAATGTTCACGCTCGCGCCAGAAAAGCCAACTGTGCGCGGCTGGTATCCGCCGTTTGCGCTCGCGGCGGACGGTCGCGGGGTGCTCGTGAAGCGTCCCGGCAATCGCGTCCAGCTCTGGGACGCTCCAACGGGTACGCTTGTGAACCAGTGGAGCTGGCGGTTCGAGTGGGTGACGTGTCTAGCTCTGTCGCTCGATGGCTTGACGGCGGTCGTGGGTGGCCGATTCGGTCGCGTGCTGATCTGGGATCTGGATTAGCTGTTCAACTGTCGCGAGATTTCGCCGTGCGTCCACTGAGGATCAAACCCGGACACCCGATCACGCGGCTGGCGCTTTCGCCAACCGGAGGGCGGTTGCTTGTCGCGCAATCGAGTTGGGGCGTGAGGCTGTTCGATACCATCACCGGCGAGGAGTTGGAGCACACCGACGGAAGGGAAACTGTCTACCAAGCAGCTCCGACAAACCGGCACGCGCTCCACCTCCGGAGCATCAACGTGCGCTTCGCTGAAGTCATGGCCGGTCGGCCGTTCATTCGATTTCAAACCGGCTGGAAACGACTTGGCGGCGTGAATCGCCCGCCCGCCGAACCGGGTACGTTGCCGCTTCAGATGATCGGTAACCCGGCCGGCTGGGTCATACTCAGCCAGTTCGGCACCGATATCTTCAAGGTAACTCACCCGCTTCCGTTGTGGCACTGGACCATGCCCGATTGCGCACTGAGCGCCAATCACCGGTTCGCGGTCGGTCACCTCCGTACCGAGAGGTGGTTGAGCTTGTGCGATCTGGCAACCGAGGCCATCGCAGCGAAGTTGCTCCCTCCCGACTGGGAACTGCGCGAGCCGCAACGCACGCGAGCCGTGTTCACCCCAGACGAAACTCGTGTTGTCGCGGTCACGCAAAACACACTGATGGTGTTCGACCTTCCTCCTCCGCTCGAACTCCCAGAACCGGAGCCAGAACCAGAACAACCGCAGCTATCGCTCTTCGGCCGACTCAAAGCGGCTCTCACGCGCACCGGACCATACGCCCCGCGTCGAGAGACTGTGTTTCCCGCTCCACCTGCAGCGATGGTTGAACCGACGCTCGCCGTGCTGCTGACTCAGCCGCAACCGGATCAGAACATCCCACCGTTCGCGGTGCTACCATGCGGGCAGAAGATCATCATTCGTGGTACAAAGAGCCGTGTCGAGTTGCGCGACATCGCCACCGGCGAAGTGCTCACCGTCTGGAAGTGGGGCCTCCCGCGCCAGACCGCGCTTGCATGCGCTGCGGATGGGCTAACCGCTGCCGCGGGCGGAACCGGCGGCCAAATGATACTCTGGGATTTGGCGTAATTTGTAGGACAGGCTTCTTGCCTGTCTGTTGATGTAGGACAGGCATCTTGCCTGTCGTGAGTTGAGACAGGCAAGATGCCTGTCCTACAGAAAGAGACAGGCAAGAAGCCGGTCCTACTTTAGGTTTTCCCGATGCGTGTCTTCCGGGGTGATTTGCGGCACGATGTTGACCGGCTGGCGTTTGGGCCGGGCGTGCGCCTGGCGGCTTCCGCAGTGAGGAGCAACCAGGTGGATGTGTGGGACGCGGTCACGGGAATCCAGGCTGACGCGTGGAGCGCTCGCGGTTGCGAGGTCACCGATCTCGGCTTTCTTCCCACCGGGCAAGTGCTGGTGTGCGTGACGGGCCATCCGCTTCAGGTGATTGACCCCGAGGCTGAGAGGTACGGGCTGATTTTCCCCGGCGCGGAAAGCAAAAGTCTCGACTCCGCGGTTCTTGTGGCGACTGGTGGCGACCGCGTATTCGTGTTGCACGCTCAACGAAGACCGTTCGTTGGCGACTTCACCCTCGCGGCGTGGAAACCAGTTGCCGGAGGGAAGTACAAAGTCGAGTGGCAAGTAGGCATCGACCAGACTGTTGCAGGCATCGCGGCGAGCGAACACGGACTGGTTGCAGTCGCGACCCAGTCCACCAGTCGCTGGCGGTCTCGTGTGCGGTCCGATCTGATCCTGTACGATGCCGCGACGGGAGTCGAACGCGCCAAGATCACCGAACGCGCCATCACCTGGGGACGCGCCGACCGACTTCGGTTCTTCCCGGATGGCGAACGGGTGCTTGCGCTGGCTTCCGGCATCGTTCACGTGTGGGAAACCGCGAGGGGCAACCACCTCGGCCAGTTCCCCGCGCGACTGGGCAGTGAGTTACTCACCGACGTGGCCGTTCACCCCTCCGGCAAGGTGCTGTTCACCAGCGGCGAAGATCACCGCGCGCGACTCTGGGACGCGACGACCTTCACCGAACTGACCGCGTGGGAATGGAGCATCGAAAAGCTCCACTCGATCGCTGTCTCGGCAGATGGAGCACTCGCGGCAGTTGGTGGCGAGACCGGGAGGATTGTCGTGTGGGATCTCGATCTGTGAGGGGAGCAAGGTGCGGGTGTGAAACTGGGATTGCAAATTCCGTATTCGGCTTGATGTCATTGCAAAACAGTCCGACGTAGACGCTTGCGTTGGTGTGCCTGTGCGGGTAAGATCGCGTCAAAACTCACATCTCACCCGGAGCGCCTCGATGCAGGACGAATCCGGTCTGTGCGTTGTTTGCTTGCAACCCCTCACGAACGCATCGGTCGATGGCATCTGCCCGCTGTGTTCCCTGACGCGCGTTGTGGACCTACCAGCCGACACGCTCCGTCCGCTCGGAACGGTTCCCCTCGCCGCGATCATTCACTCGACTCCCGAAACAGACGAACCGCTCCCTCCCAATCCACCCGACCTGGAGTTACTTCGTCTCATCGGACGCGGGGGAATGGGAGGGGTCTACCTGGCGCGGGAACTCAACACGAATCGCCTGGTGGCGGTGAAGTTTCTCCACGCTCCCGGCGACCCGGCGGCCATCGAACGCTTCCAGATCGAAGTTCAAGTGCTCGCCGCGCTCAAACACCCCAACATCGTCACGGTCTACACAATCAACTTCAACTGCCAAGTTCCTTACTTCACGATGGAGTACGTACCCGGAGCCACCATTGCCCGATGGGTCTCGGCCCGCGGCCCTCTGTCACCTCGACAGGCCGCCGCTCTGCTCGCCCCCATCGCACGAGCCACCCACGCGGCCCACGGACAGAACATCGTTCACCGCGACATCAAGCCGGGAAACATCCTATTGTGGAATGCGGATTGCGGATTTCGGATTGAAGACAAGCAGACAACTGGTTCGGATTCTTCCATTCCGCATTCCACATTCCGCATTCCGCATTCAAACGATTCCGCATGTTGTCCGAAGCTCTCCGACTTTGGTTTGGCAAAGCGTCTGGATCGGGCGGAGACACTCACAGCGGGCGGAGTGGTGGGTACGCCGGGCTTCATGGCTCCCGAACAGGCGGCGGGCGAGTCGGTCACTCCGCGAACCGACGTGTATGGTCTGGGGGCAACTCTTTACTACGCGCTGACCGGGCGCGCGCCGGTCGAAGCCCAAACACCGGCCGAGTGGACACTCCGGTTGCTCTACAGTCACCCAAAGTTGGTGCGGACGCACTGTCCGGAAGTGCCTCTGGAACTGGAAGCGATTGTTCACAAGTGCCTGGAGAAGGATCCCGCCGGCCGATATGGATCAGCGGCCGAAGTGGCGGAAGAACTCGACCGGTTCCTCTCGGGTGAGCCGGTCCTGGCTCAACCGCTGACGCGCTGGCGCAGGCTTCGGCGTTCGATTATCCAAAACCGTCGCCGACTGACGCGCTTGGCTGCGGTCGCGGTCGCGCTGGTCGCGGTTTTCGTGCTGGGAGCTGGCTTGAGCGGCAATCCCAAACCGGAACCGGCTCCGCCACCCGCACCGGAGACTCCAACACCGCTCGACGAGATGAAGAAGGAACTGGCGGCCGGCCGACCGGTCGCTCTGGTCGATCAGGCGACTGGGGCGAAGTGGCATCAGTTGGTCAAGGGCAAGGCGGCTCTTCCCGTTCGCGCGCCTGCCCCATTCGTCTTCGAGTCGTTCGATTTCGCCATGATCGACCTGTGCCCAGATCCCATGACTGACCGGTATCGTATCCGCGCTGAACTGGCTCAACGGAGTGTGGTTGGCCGCGGCCCCGACGGAAAGCTACCGATTGGGGGAACGTATGACCTGGGGTTGTACTTCGGCCGACAGTCGCTCGTTGGGAACAACGGCTGGCGCGCGGAATGTGTTTTCGCCATCCGGTTCACCGAAGTCCCGAAGCGCAACCCAGAGAGATTCGCCGCGCTGACGCGGTTTGTGATCACCGAGTCCCCGACTCAAGGCCCCGTTGTTGCTGGGGCCGGCTGTGGAAGCGCGGCATTTGTCCAGGCGGATAAATTGCCCGGCCCGTGGCGGACAATCGAAGTGGAAGTGACAGCCGGGAGTATCCAGGCCTGGTGGATCAACCCCGACGGGAGCACATCCTCGTTCGGTAAGCTCACGCCGGAGCAGGTCCAGCGCGCCTACACCGCCCGACACGAATCGCTGGACAAGATCGCTCCCGGTCACGGAATCGTCTTCCCGGCCTGGAATCCCCGCTCCGCGCTTGGCGTGTGGGGGCGCGGGTCGGCTGTCACCGTTCGGAATGTGACCATTACCCCACTGAAGTAGTCCCCCTCACGCCCAGGAGTTGACATGCCCGATCCGAGCATCACGGTCGATTACCCACCCACCAATGGAGCAGTCAATCGCCCGTTCACCGCCACTGGAACCTACGTCTTCGATGGCCCGCCACCGATTCATGTCGTTCTCAAGAACGCTGGCGGAGCACTGATCGCCATCGGCAACCCAATGACTGTCGGTGACGGCAACTGGTCGGCTGGTTTCGACTCGCCCCAACCGGTTCCGGGTGCCACAGTCTTCGCCGAGATTCTCGGGACCACGGCACAAGACTCCGCAACCAACATCTTCGTGAGTTGAAACGCCTTGTGAGGTGATTCGCTGCTTGCGATGCGTGAGGAGCCGAGTTACCATCTCAAACACCCACAGGGCGTGCGCACTATGAAAAGCCTGGAAACCAAGGCTTTCGAGAGCTGAGTTTGATGAAATCGACCAGTTTGTAGTCCCGGAACTCCGCAAATCCCCGCGATTTCAGGGTTTCATAGTGCGCACACCCTGC
>JAKEEV010000502.1 GCA_022616395.1 Planctomycetia bacterium
AAGCCCGGCCCGCGTTCCAGGCCGAATTGCGCAAACTGAAACTCGACGCGCTCCCCGCGACCGACGCGGAATTTGAGAAGCACCTTCCGAAGGTGGACGCGGTCGCGGAGGCATACGCGAACCTGAACCTGGCCGAAACGGAGTTGAAGCGCGTTGACGACGAGATTGCCCGCGGAGTTGGATCGAAGCAGGCTCACGATGTCGCTCTGAACAAGTTGAAAGTCGCGAAGACACGCGTGCAACTGGCCGAGACGGACGCCCGCGTCACTCTCGCCAACGCCCGCCGATTGAAAGCCGCTCTCGATGATGCCGAGCGAAAGCTCGCAGACACGAAGCTCCGCGCTCCAGTTCCAGAGGAGTGGGGCGCATGGGTCGCGCTACTCGGCCCGTCGAAGACTCCACTCAAGTACGCAGTTGCTCAGAAGATGGTGTCCGCAGGCGAGATGGTTCAGCAAACCCCGACGACCAACTGCTACCGGCTGGTGATTGACCACATGCTCAAGCTCGGCGCGCCCGTGCCGGAGAAACACAAGCCCGAAGTCGCTATCGGGCAACCGGTGGAGATTCGCGTCGAGGCATACCCCGGTCAGGTGTTCCAGGGAATCGTTGCCCGTGTCACGCCGACCGTCGATCCGACCACGCGCGTGTTCGGAGTCGTGATCGGCATCTTGAACGGAGACGGCAAGTTGTCGGCCGGCGGGTTCGCAACAGCGGAGATTGTTGTTCGCACCGAATCTGTCGTCACTATTCCGCCAGAAGCGCTGGTGCAGTTCGCGGGCGTGAACAAGGTGTTCGTGGTCGAAGGCGACAAGGCGAAGGTAGTCGAAGTCGGCATCGGTACACGCGACAAGGAGTGGATCGAAGTGACTGGCCTGCCCGCCGGCGCAAAGGTCATCACTTCGGGCCAATCGCAGTTGGTGGACGGATCGGTGATCCGGATTCGGTGACTTTGAAGGCAGAATGGCCACAAAAAAGCACAAGAGGCACAAAGAAAGACAAAAGACGGAAGAGAGAAGATTGAGTTCTATTCAACTCTGTTTTCTTGGTTTTCTTTGTGCCTCTTGTGCTTTTTTGTGGCCATTTCGATGCCTTCTTGTGAGGCTTCTTCATGGCCATTTGGGACATCTGCATCCGCCGGCCAGTGTTCACCACCATGCTCATTCTTGGGCCGGTGGTGCTCGGGCTGGCGTCGTATGGACGGCTCGGAGTCGAGTTGTTCCCGAATGTGGACGTGCCCGTTGTCGTGGTGACGACCACGCTTCGCGGAGCGGGCGTCGATGAGATGGAATCGAGCGTTACGCGGCCGGTCGAGGAGACGGTGAACACCGTCTCCGGCATCGACGAGCTGCGAAGTACGACACGCGAGGGCGTTTCCACCGTTGTTATTGGCTTCAAGCTGGAGAAAAACGGCGACATCGCGGCTCAAGAAGTGCGCGATAAGATCTCGACGCTCCTTCCGCGCCTTCCCTTCGGAACCGATCCGCCAGTAGTCGAGAAGTTCAACCTGGATGCGGCCCCGGTAATCACAATCGTGGTCTCCGGCGGACCGGGCCGCAAGTTACGCGAGGTGACGGAGATCGCGAAGAAGCAGATCAAGGAAGACATTGAGGCCGTAACCGGTGTCGGCGCGGTGATCCTCGTCGGCGGTGAACAGCGCGCGGTGAATGTGACTCTCAAGCCGGATCGACTACGCGCTCAGGGACTTTCCGCTGAAGATGTTCGGCGGGCGCTTGTTGCTCAGAACCTGGAGTTGCCCGGCGGTAAGGTCGATAGCGGAGCGATCGAGTTCGGCCTGCGCACTGTCGGTCGCATCGAGAAGCCCGCCGATTTCGAGAACGTCATCATCGACACGCGGACCAACCGCGACGGCAGCAAGCACCCCATCCACCTGAAGGATGTGGCGACCGTTACCGACAGCGTGGAAGAGCCGCGCGGCAAGTCGAAACTCGATGGCAACGTCGCAGTCAGCTTGATCGTGCAGAAGCAGTCCGGCGGGAACACCGTGGCCGTGGCCGACGCGGTCAAGGCACGCCTGGCGAAGATTCAACCCACACTCCCCGCGGACATCAAGACCGACGTGATTCGCGATCAGTCGAAGTTCATCAAGGGGTCAATCGAAGAGGTCAAGTTCCACCTCGTGCTCGCGTCGTTCTTGGTGGTCGGCACTATCTTTCTGTTCCTGCGAGACTGGCGAGCAACGCTCATCGCCGCGACCGCCGTCCCCACCAGTATCGTCGGCACGTTCGCGTTCATGGACCTGATGGGCTTCTCCTTGAACAACATGACGCTCTTGGGGCTTATCCTGGCGGTCGGCATCGTGATCGACGACGCGGTGGTGGTGCTGGAGAATGTCTTCCGACACATGGAACTGGAGGGGCTAACCGGCTGGGAGGCCGCGAGCAAGGCGACGCGCGAAATCGCGCTTGCGGTTCTGGCAACAACGCTCTCGCTGGTCGTGATCTTCGCACCTATCGCGTTCATGTCGGGGCAAGTGGGGCGGTTCTTCAACAGCTTCGGCTTTGTCGTCGCGTTCGCCATCCTCATGAGCATGGTGGTGAGCTTCACGCTTACGCCGATGTTGTGCGCGCGATGGCTACGACCGCTGCACGGTGAGCGTCGGGGCGTTAGCCCGACGGTGAACGACAATTATCTTGGTAGCGCACCGTCGGCCTCACGGCTCGATGCTCATGGTTCGCCGAACTCCGGCATCCTCACTCGCTCTTACATCGCCATTCTCGGCTGGTCGCTGAGGCACCGCTGGGTGATTGTGCTTGCCACGCTTGTGACGTTCCTCAGTACGCCGGTGCTGTTCATGCTTGTCGGCAATGACTTCGTTCCGAAGGACGACCAGAGCGAGTTTGAAGTCGCCATCACACTGAAGGAAGGCACGACTCTCAAGCAGGCTCAAGCGCAGGTCGGGGAGCTTGAGGAACGACTGAAGAAGGTTCGCGGGGTGACCAACGTGTTCAGCACCATCGGCCCGACCGATGGCCGCGCGCCGAAGGGGCAGGGTGATGTGACTCAGGTGAACATCTACTGCCGCATGACCGACCTGCGCACACGCGAGTTCTCTCAGCGCAACGCGATGGCCGATGCACGCGAAGTGCTGGCTGATTATCCCGACATGCGCGCTGCGGTGCAGGACGTGAAGCTCTTCAGTTCGAGTGCGTTCAAGAATGCGCAGCTTGACTTGAGCCTTCGCGGACCGGACAGCAAGAAACTCGAAGAGTATGCCGCGAAGATCGTGCAGAAGATGAAGGCCAACCCGAAGTTTACCGATGTGGACACCAACGCCGCCAGCCGCAACCCGGAACTGCAAGTACGGATCGACCGCAAACGGGCCGCCGACTTACAAGTGCGCGTGCAGGACATCGCGACGGCGCTGGGGCTATTGGTCGGCGGGGAACCGATCACGAAGTACAAGGAAGGCGCGGACCAGTATGACGTGTGGATTCGAGCCGTGCTCCCCGCCCGCGACTGCGCCGCGATGATCAAGATGCTCACGGTCCGAGCCGCGAATGGTCAGTTGGTGGAGTTGAGTACGATCGCCACGATTGTGGATGAACGCGGACCCGCGACCATCGAACGCTACAACCGCCAGCGGCAAATCGGCATTCAGTGTAACTTCGCGCCGGGCGTGGCTCTCGGCGACGCACTTCCAGAAGTGCAAGGCTACGTCAAGGAACTCGACTTACCGCCGGAGTATCGCTACGAGTTCCTCGGAGAAGCGAAGTTGATGGCCGACTCGAACTCGAACTTCATGCTCGCGTTCATCCTGGCCTTCATCTTCATGTACATGATCCTCGCGGCTCAGTTCGAGAGCCTCGTTCACCCGATCACGATCCTCATGGCGGTGCCACTGACGCTACCGTTCGCGCTGATCTCGCTGTTCCTGTTGCGAACGCCGCTCGATGTCTACGCGATGATCGGGCTGTTCATGCTCTTCGGCATCGTCAAGAAGAACGGCATTCTACAAGTGGACTACATGAACGTTCTGCGCGCGAAGGGAATGCCGCTGAAGGAAGCCATCCTCAAAGCAAACGAAGCGCGCTTGCGGCCCATCTTGATGACGACCGTGATGCTCGTGGCTGCAATGATCCCGATTGCAACCGGCCGCGGGCCAGGAGCAGGAGCGCGAGCGAGTATGGCGAAGGTGATTCTCGGCGGGCAGCTTCTCTCACTCCTGCTGTCGCTTCTGGTGACGCCTGTGGCTTACTCGCTGTGGGAAGATATGCTTGCTCGCGGGCGGAAGATCGCGGACTGGTTCCGCAACCGCGGCGGAACTCCTCCGGCTGTTCCGATGCCCGAACCCGTTGCGGAGGAAGCGAAGGAAACCGTGCGCGAGTTGCCAAAACTACCGGAGTTGCCGGCCGCAGTGGTCCATTCAAACGGCTCGCCGAACGGAATGGTTGGTCACCCGCACCCCAAACCCGGAGCAACCGCGTCGTGAGCGCCGTTGCAGCACATTCCGCGGCGCGGGTACACTTCTGTATCGGACCATCGGCTCACGGAGGCCGCCATGCCGCTCCACGACTGGACCCGCGTCGAAACCTACGCATACCACGACTTCCATACCGGTTGGCTCGTCGCCATTCGCCGCGTGTTGAATGACGGTGTACTCCCTCCTGGCTACTACGCTCGCGCGGAGCAGACGACACGTACGATGGGGCCAGACGTTCTCACACTTCAATCGCGCAATCCCTCTCCCACTCCGCAGCCCGGTGCTCCCCCGGTGGCAACCCCACTGAGTGTGCCGTCCGCGCCACCGCAAGTAGCTATTGCTGCGGCATCGGCCCCGCGCGTGCCCGCGTTCAAGCAAAAGCGTGTGGCCATCCGGCACTCAAGCAACGACCGACTGATCGCGATCATTGAAATCGTGTCACCGGGCAACAAGTCCTCAGCGCACCCTCTGCGGACGTTTGTCAAGAAGGTAACGCGGGCCGTGGACGGAGGAATTCACGCGCTGGTAATCGACCCGTTCCCGCCAGGGAAGCGCGACCCCCACGGGATTCACGGCGTAATCTGGCCGGAGTTAGGCGGAGATCCGCACACGCAACCTGCGGATAAGCCTCTCACGCTCGTCTCCTACGAGGCAGGCGACGCGGGCGGAAGCCCCCACCGGTGCTACGTCCAGCCGCTCGCGGCTGGCGACATCCTTCCGGACATGCCGCTCTTTCTGGAACCGGAAGAGTACGTCAACGTTCCTCTCGAACGCTCCTATCAGATCGTGTACGCGGACGTACTTCCCCAAGATCGGGTGTTACTGGAACCGGCCAGCAGATGAGGCACCAACCCACGGGACTTTTTCCGTCGGTTTCTTTTTTTTCTAGGTCAGCAAACGTGACTGGGGCGGGGCAAGAAACCCTGGAAAACTGCTTGGTGAACATCCTGAAAGATTGCGATTTCCAAGCCGATTTTCGTCCCCACCAGCGGGGTTTGCCGCCCTAGTTTTTTGCCATGTTCTGGCCATTGACAGCTACCTTGCGTGACAATATAGTGTCCGCATGGACGCGGATTTTCTCGCCAACTGGACGACTCAGATGCGCAAGGGGCTGCTGGAACTGTGCGTTCTGGCCTCTCTGAAGGGTCGTCGCATGTACGGCTACGACATCGTCAAGCAGCTCTCGGCGATTGACGGACTGGTGATGGGCGAAGGAACGATTTACCCCATCCTCAGTCGGTTCAAGAAGGAAGGGCTGGTCGAAACGACGCTCTCCGAGTCGCCCGAAGGGCCAGCCCGGAAGTATTACCAACTCACCCCGCGCGGGCGGGTATTGCTCACGAAAATGCTCAAGGCGTGGGCCGAAGTTCGAGATGGGATTGAAGCGATCACCGTAGCGGAGTCTCTGTCATGACACACTCTCCCGCCGAAGTGGAACTGTCGCCCGAAGCCTCGGCCCGGCTTGACGATTATCTGCGTCAGGTCCGAGCAGCTCTCGCGGGCGCGGCCGATGTGAACCCCGACGAAATCGAAGCGGACATTCGCGAACACGTCGAGAACGAATTGCACGATGCGCCGCGACCGGTTTCGCTTTCAGCGCTGGAAGCGGTGTTAACGCGACTCGGTCCGCCGTCGCAGTGGGGAGCGACAGGCGATCCGGGTGTGATTAATCGCGTCAAGCATTTGCTCCGCGAACGCTTGCGTGGTGCGCGAGTGACCGTCGTGGACAAATTGCGGATCGCACGCGAGGCTTTGTGGAGCGGCCCGGAGGACTGGCGACTGGCGTATCTATCGTTTGGCGTGTTCGCGCTGGGTGTGCTGACGGTCTTCGTGTTCCCGCTCGCACTCTTGGTCAGCTATATCCTTTCGCGTGCGGGACTGGCTGTTGCGAAAGAAAAGGGAATCGAACTCGGTGCTCGAAAGTGGCTCCTGTATCCGTCTGTGGTGCTGGTGAGTCTGGCATTGTTGATCGCGCTTGTCGCGTGGCCGGTGGCTCTGGGTGGTTGGGTCGGTGGAGAAGTCGAGAGCGCCACAAATCGGGTGCAGTTCCACGAGGGGACCGATCCAGTTCCCGCAGTCGGAAGTGACTGGCGGGAGTTGCGCAACTGGCAAGACCGCCAGAAGATGAAAGAGCGACTGGCATCGCAGGTGGAAGACGACCGCAAGTTGCTGGCGATGGTTCCCGTCGCGCCTGAGTGGGCACCGGTCGCCGCTGGATTGTTTGTTGGTGCGGGCGCACTGGTGCTGTGGTGGACGATCCTCGGTTTCGTGTCCGCGTCGTTCCCACAAACAGTGCGAGCGGTATTCACTCCGTTTTGTGATCGCTTCGAGCGCCGACACGGATTGTGGATCGCGGGGCCGTGCCTGGCTCTGTCGGTTGCCTGGTGCGCGGTCGCGTTCGACGTCGTTTCCGCCGCGGGGCTGATCTAAGTCCAGCTCGCCATAAATGGGGGAACACTCGAATTTGCAGGAAAATCAAGGGAAACGCAGTTAGTTCTCCGATTCCCGAGGTGTTCCCCTACTTACGGGGAACTGGACTAAGAGCGAAGCCCGCGGGTTGTTCCGCGGGCTTCGCTCATGTTCGATCCAGACTACTTCTTCGGCTTGCGCTCAAGCACGATGTACACCACACCTTCCACCGGCTTCAATTCCGTCGGCCGGGCCGCGTCCTTCACCTTCGGGTCGGCGAAACACAGCGTCAGCTTGTCGCCCTGCCGGAAGTAAATGCCCTTCTGTTTGACCTCCTTACCGTCGGTCGTCATGAGGTCGAGGGTCGGCGGAACCGCGGACGGGTCAAGTTTCAGTCCCATGATCGGCGAGAGAGCGTTCGGCTCAATCATCGTCACCTTTGCTCCTTCGATGGCCCACTTCGTCTTCCCGACCTGGCCGGCCGGGTCGTCCTTCCCCGAGAAGTTCACCACCGTAACTGTCCACTCGCCGGCGAGCGCCTTCAACTCCTCCTTCTTGTCCTTGACCCGTTCGAGGATCATGACGGCGGTCGTCTTGTCGGGCTTGAACTCCGTCGGTCGCCCCTTGTCGAGGTGTTCCATGTCGCGGATGCAGAGCGTCAGTATGTCGTCCTCCAGTTTGTAGAGGCCGGGCATGGTCGTGCCGAAAGCCACTACTGGACCGCCGGTAATCACAAGGTCAATTGCCTGCTTGCCGTCTGCCGGGAACTTGATCGCCAGCGTCAGCGGGGTGTCCGACACGCCATCGTCGTTGATCAGCGTGTCCTTCTCGATGACGATCGGAGGTTGCTTGGCGAGTTGGTCGGCGGAAGCTTCCTGGCCGCCACCTTCGCTCTTCACCACTCTCCACTTACCTTGAAGCGCTTTGAGTCGCTTGTCCATTTCTGGCTTACCATCGGCTGGCTTCTTCGGCGGGTCGGCTGGCAAACTGGAATCATCCTGAGTGTTGGTGATCGGTTGGGTTCCGCTCCCAGACACCGCGGCAAGCGCGACCGATAACCCGACCGCGACCACCACCAGAGCGGAGATCAATTTGAGCTTTGCGAAACGCATAGCAGACAGCACTCCTTTTGTGAGTGAGAGAACGGGGGCGGGAACTTGATCGGCCGGACCGGTGGCGATCACAAGCGCGGCGCGGATCAGAGTTGCGGCCGGTGCGGGCGGAGAGGCGAAGACAGCGACAAGCCCCGCGGCCGGGAACGCGACCCCGCGGCGGGACAGTCGGTCGCGGAGAATGTTCTTCGCTCGAGCAAGCCGACTCGCGACTGTTCCGACTGGCCAACCGCGCCGCGCTGCGGCTTCCGCGTGCGTATGACCTTCCAAGAAGCACAGCACGACGGGATCGCGGAGCGTTGCGGCGAGCCGGTCGACTTCCTCGGAGACAATCGGAGCGATTTCGCGGCGCGCAGCCTCTTCTTCGACCGAATTGCCCTTCGCGGGAAGCGTGTCAACAAGTGGTTGAAGAACATGCGCGGAGCGGGCGCGGACTGCTACGTTCCGAGCGACCCGGAACAACCACCCGGCCGCCGAGCCATCTCGGATCGTTGCGGCTTTCCGAGCCAGAATCAGGAACGTCGCCTGGAACGCGTCCTCGGCGGCGTGCAGATCGCGCGGAAGAGCTGCGCGGCAGACTCCCCACACCAACTCCGCGTGTCGGCGGACGACTAACTCGAACGCGGTGCGGTCGTTCGTCTCCGCGAATCGCCGAAGCAACTCCGAGTCCGAAGCGGTATCGCTTCCGACGGTGACGAACAGGGAACGGAGAATCGGCATCTGAACCATTGGAAGACCCGCGTGACCCGGCCACACATTAAAGAGGCGCGATGGGCCAGTTTGCATCTGCGAAAAAAAGCCCACCATCGTGGTGGGCTTCTGCCGATCGTGGCTGGTGTTCCCGAGAGATCACTTCCGGCTCTTCGGGTGGCGGAACGACACCCAGCCGCCGTTTTGCTTACTCGATTCGACGCACTTCGTGATGAACAGCATTCCTTCAACGCCGTCGTAGATGTTTGGGTAGATCGTGTTCACTAACTCGAACTTCTCGCCACCGGCGCGCTTCACGATGGCGTCGTAGGCGGTGTTGTAGATGTTGGCGAACGCCTCGAAGAACGCTTCCGGGTGGCCGCTCGGCAACCGCGAACTTGCACCGGCCAGCGCGCCGAGGTATCCGCCGCCGTTGCGCGTATACGTTTTGTGAGGTTCGCCGTTTTTCCGCACGAAGAGCTTGTTCGGCTCTTCCTGGTGCCACTCAAGCGCGGCCTTCGTGCCGTCAATCTCGATGAAGATGTCGTTTTCTCGCCCATGCGAAATCTGCGAGGCGGTCACGGTGCCGATTGCTCCGTTCTCGTAGCGAATCACCGCAACGCCGTAATCATCGAGCGCGCGGCCGCTCTCGAAAATCTTTAAGTTGCACGACAGCTCCTTCGGCTGAAGTCCGGTGATGTATCGGCCGAGGTTGTACGCGTGCGTGCCGATGTCGCCGAAGCAACCCGCGGCTCCACTCTGCTTCGGATCGGTGCGCCACTTCGCTTGCTTCTGGTCGTCCTTTTCGAGTCGAGTGCGGAGCCAGCCCTGGATGTAGTTGGAGCGAATCGCGTTGATCTCGCCGAGTTCGCCATTGAGAACCATCTCGCGTGCTTGTCT
>JAKEEV010000503.1 GCA_022616395.1 Planctomycetia bacterium
ACAGTTTTGGTCGGCAGCGGGATTGGCTCTTGAGCCATCGGCAGCGGAATACGTCCAGCCGCCGGGTTCGCCGGGGTAACACCAGCCAGTGAACTGTTACCATGCTGCGGATGATGCAGATGTCATCGATGCACTTCGCGACATGCGGGTAAATCTCGGACACTTCCAACCCGCATTCGCCGTGCTTCTCGAACGAATACGGAGAACCGAATAGCCCCGTCAGCGGAGCGCGAGCGATCTTCGGAATGTCCTTCGCGATGCTCTCCGGCACCTCCTTGCCGTTGAGCTTCGTCAAGAGTGGCTTCGGGTCGAACGTATCGACCTGACTCGGCCCACCGCCCATGAAGAGCAGGATAACCGACTTCGCTTTCCCCTTGAGCTTCTTGGTGTCGATGAACGTGCCGTCCGCAGCGCATAATCGCCCTTCATCGGCCAAGAGCGTCAGAAGCGCAAGCGAACCGACTCCCAACCCAGAGCGGAGGAGCATCTCGCGACGCGAAAGAAAAGGAAGAGGCACGGGAAGACTCCGATAAAGTAGCGCGCCGCTCCGCGAGCGGTGATTCTTGGTGAACCGCGACCGTGAGGGAGCGGGTGAAGTTTGGAAGACACCCGCTCCCTCACGGTCGCGGTTCGCCTATTGCATTGTCGTGAACTCCACGGTCGCCATCAGCGCGTGACACATTTCCGCGAGCTTGTCGGTTGTTTCCGGAGCGTGCTTGAAGAACTGGGCGACCGCGTGCCGTTCCCTTTCCTTCGGCTTGCGGTGAAGCGCGATCAGGAACGCGGTCTCTACATGCTTGTCGTGATCCTTACCCGCCAGCTTCCGCACGCGATTCGCGAATGCCTTCGCTCGTGCTGTGGGGAAGTCATTGTTAAGGATAAACAGAGCGTGTAACGGTGTCACGGTGGTGATGCGCTTCGGGCAACTTTCGGTCGCGGCCGTCGGGCCATCGAAGAGAGTCAATCCCATCGGCGGTTTCTGCCGCTTCATGAGTTGGTAAATCCCGCGGCGCAGGGATTTGTCTTCGTTGATGTCTGGCGCTCCGCCGAGCTTGTGGTCGAGTTCCCCGCTAACTACGAGCATCGAATCACGAACCGCTTCCGCTTCAAGCCTTCGCGGTTTCCATCGCGACAGGAACACGTTATCGGGATCGAGTTGCTCACTTGTGGGTTGAGCTTGAGCGCTCTGGCGATAGGTAGCGCTTGTCACGATCAGTCGGTGAATGTGTTTGGTTGACCAGGGTTGGGAATCACCCCCTCCCTTACGGTCGGGGTTCACCAACTCGGCTGCGAGCCAGTCCAGTAACTCAGGGTGACTTGGGCGCGCTCCGCGAAGGCCGAAGTCGTTCGATGTGTCCACGATTCCGCGTCCGAAGTGATAATGCCAGACGCGATTGACCCACACGCGAGCCGTCAGTGGGTGAGCGGGGTCTGTCAGCCACTTTGCAAGAGCTGTGCGAGTGGGTTTCTCGGCCACCACTTGTGGAGTTGGGCCGAACATCGCGGGCCAGCCGACGGTAAGCTTCTCTCCGCGCTGCTTCGCATCGCCCGCGAGCAATCGGAACGGCTTCGCGTGCCTCAACTCCTCCGTATCGAACTTCGGCGGATAGAAGCCCTTCATCGGAAGAGCATCAATACGGTGCGGACTGGTGATGGGAGAGTGGAAGCCGAAGGTTTGCGGGGGGTCAGGCAGTTTCGATTCGATAGCCGCGACCTTCTTCTTTAACTCGACGTACAGCGGCTTGTCTTCCCGCGGAATGGCGTTCTCCATCTGAGCGAGCGTGTACTGGAACTTCAGATGAGCCTCGACCGCGAGCGCGTGCTGTTCCGGGGTGCGCTCGTCGCTGGGAAGTTTCAGCGCTGCACTTTGCTCTGGAGGAAGACCTTTCCAGGCTTTCTCGTCGAGATTTGCCCGCCCGCGCTCAAAAAGCTTGTCGCGCAACTTGCGGGCATCGTCATATTCATCTGGCTTCGCGTCGTTGTGCTTCTTCCAGCCGGCCGGGTCGCGCAGAGCGAAGTTGTGCGGCATTCCGCTGAGGAAGAAGCCCTGCAAGCGGTAATAGTCCTTGTGCGTGATCGCATCAAACTTGTGGTCGTGGCACTGAGCACAGCCGACCGTGAGGCCAAGCAAACCCGAACCGGTCGCGTTGGTGATGTCCACATACATATCGTTCAACTGCCGGAACTTGTCCTCCTCGTTGCTGCTTAATCGCGCGGAAGCAAGGAAGCCGGTCGCGATCAGGTTCTCGTCGCGATACGGAACGAGTTCGTCGCCAGCGAGTTGTTCCAGCAGGAGCAAGTTGTACGGTTTGTCGTCATTGAATGCCTTCACGACCCAGTCGCGATAACGCCACGCATACGGGCGAACGTGATCGCTCTCGTAGCCCTCGGAGTCCGCGTAGCGCGCGACATCGAGCCAGTGTCTGCCCCAGCGCTCGCCGTAAGCACTCGAAGCGAGCAAGCGCTCCACTTGCCGCTCGTAGGCATCGGGCCGACGGTCCTTCTCGAACGCGGTGATTTCTTCGGGCGTTGGCGGAAGGCCGATCAGGTCGAGAGAAAGTCTGCGCAGAAGAATGCGGCGATCAGCTTCGCTCGCGGACGTGATTCCTTTCCGCTCGTGAGTGGCCGCGATGAACGCATCAATCGGATTCCTCACCCACTTTTCTTTTTTCACCTTCGGAATCGCGGGTCGAACAACGAGCTTGTAAGCCCAGTGTGTCCTGTTCTTGTCATCTGGAGGAAGAAGTTCATCGTCCCACTTCACGCCCTGCTCGATCCAGTCCTTGAGGAGCTTTACCTGTTCGGGTGTGAGTCGCGCGCCCTTCGGCGGCATCTGTTTGCCCACTTCGTTGCTGGTGACCAGTTGAATGATGAGCGGTTCGCTTGCCCCTCTCAGTGCTCGCGTTCGCGGAAGCACTTCCAGTCGTTGATCGAGCCGCACGCCGCTCTTGGCGTCCGCGCCCTGGTGACACTTGAAGCACCGGTCGTGCAGAATGGGATAAATCTGCTTGCGGAAATCGACAGGATCAGCGCCGAAGGCAACCGGCGCAATCGCGATAATCAGGAAGAGTGCGAGTGCATGTCGCATGATGGCGCCTGGGAGTGATGTCGGCGCGGCGGGTGACGGGGATAGTATACCCGCGAGGAAAGTAGTAGGACAGGCTTCCAGCCTGTCATCTGAATGAGACAGGCATCTTGCCTGTCAGAAGTAGGACAGGCTTCCAGCCTGTCTTTGCTGTGACAGGCAAGATGCCTGTCCTACTTTCAGAAACAGGCTGGAAGCCTGTCCTACTTTATCTTGACCAACGGCCGCGTTCGCGGATGATTTCGGGAGAGCCTCTCCCCGGCGCGAGGAGTCTGCGTTGTCTCATGATGCGAGCCTTGAGCCGATCCTGCGGGCGGTTGAACCGGCCCTGCGGCTGGTCTCCGAACGTCATCTGCGGCAGATTCTCAGTTACCTGATCGACTGCGGACAACCACTACCAACCAACCCCGAACTCCCATACTGGTTCACCCGCGAAGAGCTTGTCGATGCGGCCGTGCTGCCAAGCGAAACACTCGAAGGCAACGAGCCGCGGCTGTTGCTCGTCACCGATCCCGATGACCGCATGATCGCGGACCATCCGCGCCCTCAGCAGCTCCATACACACTGGCGAGTGCTCTTCCAAGCCGCGGTGATGAAGGCCATCGACCAGAAGCTCACTTCTGGCGAACTGAGCGCGGAAAAGTGTACTGAACGGCTCAACCAGTTCGGCGCGGCAGCGGTTCGCGAAATCCGCTTCGTATTGGAGAACGAACACTGCGCGGACCCCAACGCCAGCGACGTTGACCGCTATCGCGTGTTCGCGGCCCTCTATCTGGATCTCGATTATTTCAAGCCGCAGGCGGCCGAAGAGTTCTTCCCCGCGCTTCCCAACGGTCACGCCGTTCGCGATGCGCTCGCCGAGGATGTGCCGATTGAGCAACTGCTCGGTTCATCACGACCGGCCGGAGCGCCCGACCCAGAGCGCGAACCGCCTCCCGATAAGCGCTGGAGTGCAACGCCCCTTTCCTCAGTCGGTTCCTCTGCCTCACCCAGCGCGCTTGCACCGTCAACCGGCGAACTGGGCAAACTTCTTCAAGAAGCAACCGACGCGGAAGAGAAGGGAAACTTCGTTCGAGCAGCGCTTTTGCGCACCCAAGCGGCCCAGAGCGCTGAACCCACGCAAGGCGCTCTTGCAAGTGCGCTGTCCGCGCTCGGGCAACTTGTAGACCGGCTCGGAGATGTGCTCGACTGGGATCACGAGACGCGGCAAGAGTGGAGGCAGGCGCTTGGGCCGCTCTTGCCGCTGGCCGCAGCGGGAGACTGGCCGCGAGCCGCGCGCTGTCTGTACGAACTTCAGCGCATTCCCGCGGAACTGGCCCGCGAAGTCTACGCGGTCGATCTACCGGAATACATTCGCACTCTTGGGCGCAGACCGGTGCGCAGACACTTGCCTCACGCCCGCCCGGTCATGGTGCTCATGGCTCTGCGCAAGGCTCACAGGCAACTCCTTCGCGCGGGATTGGGTGAACAGGAACAACTTCGCCTCGACTGGTTAATGCAGCACGAGATTCATCGTCGCGATCACGCCATTCGACACGACTTTTCGCCCCTCATCGTCAACGCTCTCAGCGCCGCGGGGCTTGTGCCGGCCAACCGAGTTGAGGAAGTCGCGCGCGACAAGATGGTGGAGGAACTGCTCGACCGAATCTGCGAAAGCGGATACTTGCGCATCGGCAACCTGCGAGATGCCATCGCGCGCAATCAACTGAAGATGCCGGACCTGCGTGGCGTGGGCGAAGTGCTCACCGGTGACGCGTTGTTGCGCACGGACACCAACCTCGCGGATGCGCTCGATGGCGTGTATCGCCGCGGCGAGTTCTATCTGAGGTGGATTCAGCGCTTCAGTTCGATCTTCTTCGGTACGTCGCTCGGTCGGCTGTTTGCGCTCTACATCGCGCTGCCTTTTGGTGGCGCATTCCTGGTGCTGATGTTCGCGGAGCACTTGCAGCATTTGGGTGAAGATGTGGCCGCGCGAGTCGCCAGATCGTTCGACCCGAAGCCCGCGACAGGAACCGCTCAACCGGTGGAGGCGGTGGAACCAGGAGGTGAACCAGTTGCTCCCGAGGTGGTGTGGGAATTCGACGAGGAGAAACTGGAATTCGTTTGGAATGAGGCTCCGACACCGGCCGTATTCGACCCGGAGACGCAGGAATTCGTCTGGCTTGATCCCGAATCCGCAGGCAGGCTCGCGCAGGTTGCGTTCACTTCGTCCGAATTGCAGATAACGCCCACGAAGGACGAACACGCATCCGTGTTGGTTACCTGGCCAAGTGTTCTCGGCTTCGGATTGTTTCTGCTCTTGCTCTTTCACGTTCCACCTTTCCGGGGGGCGGTCTTCACCGTTCTCAAGTATCTCTGGCGAGTGCTGCGCGGAGTGTTCTGGGACATTCCTCTTGCGGTGTGGCGGTCGCGGATCGTGAGGCGGTTGCGTCAGTGTCGCCCGGCTCGGTTCTTCTATCGCCACTTCGCCACCCCACTGCTCCTGAGTCTTTTGGTGGTCGGAACTCTGTTCCTCTTCGGAGTCAGTCCGCGCTTCTTGCTCTGGTGGGGTTGGCTCTTGTTCGCAGTGCTTGCCGCGGCTTACAACACGCCGCATGGGTGGGTGATTCAGGATCGGATTGCGGAAGCACTCTCGGACTGGTGGCGAATCGTTCGCGTCAACCTCATCCCCGGCCTGATCGCGACCTTCATCGACTGGTTCAAGATGCTGGCCAACTGGTTCGAGCGGCAACTCTACGCGGTGGACGAATGGATGCGCTTTCGCGGAGGAGACTCGGGAAGTTCGATCGTGGTCAAAGCGCTCCTGGGGCTGATCTGGTTCCCGATTGCCTACATCTTCCGATTCGTCTTCTACCTGCTCTTCGAGCCGCAAGTGAACCCGGTGAAGCACTTCCCGGTGGTCACGGTCGGTCACAAGGTCGTCTGGCCGATGTTGCCCAGTCTGGCGAACCTCATCGGCTGGGGACCGGCGACATTCATCATCAACGGCTGTCCGGGCATCTTCGGATTCGTCGCGTGGGAGTTGAAGGAGAACTGGAGGCTCTACGCGGCGAACCGACCAAGCAAACTGAAGCCGGTGATGGTCGGCTCACACGGCGAATCGATGCGCGGGCTGTTGCGGCCCGGATTCCACTCCGGCACGGTGCCAAAATTGCACCGCAAGTTGCGTCACGCGATGGTCGCGGGCGACCGATTGAAAGCCGCTCGGTTGCACCACGACCTCGAACACATGGTTGAGGGCGTTCACCGGTTCATCGAGCGAGAACTCACTCCGCTTCTGGCCGGTGATAGCGCCTGGGGCGTTGAGGTCGAAGTGGGAGCGGTGCGATTCGGCTGTCTGCGCGCGGAGATCGACTTGAACGCACCTGCTCTTGGCCGCGAGTCGCTTGTGATCGCATTCGAGAACGTTGGCGGGGTGATCGAGTCGAGCATCGCCAACGCTGGCTGGTCGGACAAGCTCACCGACGCCCAGCGCGCGACTCTGGCGTTCGCGCTTCGAGGAGTTCTGGACATGGGTGCAGCGGAGCGCTTCGACGGCCGCGAACGCACAACCAATGGTCCCGACGAGCCTGGATTCGCAACGCTTGCCCGCCGCGTGTCGTGGGACGAATGGGTCGAGCGCTGGGGAGCAGTAAGGGAAGGGGTGAAGGGTTAACCTTTTCGCTTCCATCTGAACTCTTCGCTTCCACGAAGAATGTGAGCTACAATCAACCCTACACCGCTGACGCCCACCTTCGCGAGACCCTTCACGATGCCTTCTGATTCCATCGCTGGCTTTCTCGAGAACGCCCAGGCCAGCCGCGTGCTGTTCCCCGAACAGGTGGAGCAGCTCATTCGTCAACCGGACATTCCGCAGTCGGACCTCAGCGCGCTGTGTTCGTACTTGCTCGAACGCGGAGTGCTGACAAAATTTCAAGCCGATGCGATCCGCGAAGGACGCGGAGGGGATTTGAACTTCGCGGGCTATCCGGTGATCGACGAGATCGGTCCGTGTCCTGGTGGAATGGCGTACAAGGCGCTTCATCCGTCTCTGCGTACTCCGCTCATCTTGAGGCGCTTCACTTCCGAGAGTTTCGGACCATCGGATACCACCGAGGCGTTCGTGAACCGCGCCCGGACAATCGGCTCCATCACGCATCCGCACATTCTTCCGCTTCTCGACGCTGGCATTCATCAGGAGCAGGCGTACGCGGTGTTGGATCGACCGATGGATGCGGCCGATCTGGAAGCGTTGTTGAAGGAAGTGGGCGGCGCGATGCCGGGCTTTTTGGCGGCCGAGTACGGGCGGGCCATCGCTTCAGCACTGCGCGTGATCCATGAACGCGGAGGCTGGCACGGCGAAGTTCGACCGAGCGTGTTGTTGGTCGGACCTCTGACGACCAAAACAAGCGCGGACGGCCAAACGAAGCGCAGACCCGCGCCCAACGCCACAGTGAAGCTAACCGAAACGGGTTTGATCCCGATTCGCCCCGCGGCAACCTTACACCCACTCGCGCCGGAAGTGCTGTCATACCTTCCCCCCGAACGGGTGGACGCAAGCATCTACAGCGCTCGGGGAGACATCTACAGCCTCGGAGCAACGCTCTATCTCCTACTGGCCGGCCGCCCACCGTTCGCGGCCCCGACCAGCGACGAGTTGTTGAACAAAGTTCGCTCGGCCGAACCGCTCCCGCTTGGCTCGATGCGCCCGGACGTATCAACGGAACTGGCCGCGGTCGTCATGAAGATGCTGGCGAAGCGACTCGAAGACCGACTCGAAACAGCCGCCGATGTGGAAGCCGCGCTGGTTCCATTCTGCCGACCGGAAACCGTGCCGACACCCGATTCAAAGCCAGGTCCGGCACTGGTGGCGGTGGCAGTGGCGGTGCCGGTCGCGGAGGAGTTTCCCGTGGATTCGCCGGCTCTGGATTTGGAGCCGGATGACTGGGGCGTGGACGCGAATGCCTTCGCCGTGGCTCAGGCCGCTTCCGTTGCCGACACCAGCCAACCGCGCCGCCGAACGATGACGGACGAGGACAAGAGCCGGTCGACGATGTGGATCGTGGTCGGCGCGATGTTGCACTTGCTGGCAGTCGGGCTACTGATCGCGTGGGCATTGGGCGCATTCACTCCTTCACCAGAAGAAGAGCCTGCGCCAAAACAGAAGCAACCCCAGCAACAGGGCAAGTAGGCTTTCAAAGTGGTGGTCATGAGCCGGAGCGACACCCATGAACGGATGAAATAGAAACTCAAGGCTTGGCAAGAACTTCAGGCGAATTCAGCCAAGTTGCCCAGTTCCTATTTCACAGCAGAAAGTAGGGGAACGGCACCCAGCAAATGCCTAGAGACCGTTTCAAAAGGGGCCGGGAGAGGTTAACTATACAAAAGTATCTTACTGGACGGGTTTTTGCTGTCTAGTAATGGTAGATTGCCAACTTGTGTGTGTGGCAATCTTGGCTATCTGGCAATCTATAGAACGTCGCCTACCCCGCGCTTTCGACGTTCTAAAACAGTCTCTACTACTTTCAGAACGGCACATACGGAGTGTGCCTACTACCATGTCAGCCGCGAACCGCTATCTCGTATCGTTCGATGCCCGCGACACGTTCCACCGCTTCACGGATGTACTGGTGATCGGAGCTGGGATCGCGGGCCTGCGCGCTGCGCTGGAAGTTCCCCCCGACCTGACTGTGCTTGTCGTCACGAAGGATCGAGTGACCGAGAGCAACAGTTCGTATGCGCAAGGCGGAATCGCGGGCGTGCGGTCGCCCGAAGATCGCTTCGAGGACCACGTCGAGGATACGCTCATCGCGGGGGACGGGCTGTGTGACCGCACGGTGGTGGAACTGGTCATTCACGAGGCTCCTCACCAGATCGACAAGCTCATCGAGTGGGGCACACGCTTCGACGAGGAGAACGGCCATCTCGCACTCACGCGCGAAGGTGGGCACAGTCACCGGCGAATTGTTCACGCGCTCGGCGATTCGACCGGCTTCGAGATGATGCGCGCGACAATCTCTACCGCGCGGACGCGCCCGAACATCCGTATCTGGGACGACACCTTCACCATTGACCTTCTGACTCACACCGGCGCGTGCGTGGGAGCGGTTGTCGCGCGCAACGGCATGGGGAAGTTCCTCATCTGGGCCAAGCAGGTGATTCTTGCTTCCGGCGGTTGCGGAATGGTGTATCGCGAAACGACCAACCCACCGGTCGCAACGGGCGATGGCATGGCCGCTGCTTACCGCGCAGGCGCGGAGTTGCGCGACATGGAGTTCATGCAGTTTCACCCCACGGTGCTCTACGTCGCGGGTTCAGCACGCTATCTGGTGAGCGAAGCGGTCCGCGGGGAAGGTGCATACTTACGAGATGTGAATGGCGAGCGGTTCATGCCCGCGGCCGACCCGCGCGCGGAACTCGCTCCTCGCGATGTGGTAGCACGCGCCATCTTCCGCACGATGGAGAAGACGCAACACCTGAACGTCTACCTCGATCTCTCTCACCTTGATCCCGCGATGGTGCTCAACAGATTTCCTGGCATCAACCGCGCGTGCAAGAGCTTCGGCCTCGACATCACGAAGGACCGAATCCCCGTGCGACCCGGCGCTCACTACATGATGGGAGGAGTCACGGTCGACCATCAGGGCCGCACAACCGTCCCCGGACTGTGGGCCGCGGGCGAAGTCACTTCCAGCGGGCTTCACGGAGCCAATCGACTCGCTTCCAACAGTTTGATCGAAGGACTGGTGTACGGAACTCTCTGCGGTCGAGGCGCGACAGACGCAATTCGCAAGATGCCGCGCGAGATGACCGCCCTTCCCCTTCGCTGCGCGATTCCGCCCGCCGAGATGGATGCTCGCTTCGACATCGCGGACCTGACCGCATCACTCCGAAGCCTCATGGTTCGCAACATGGGCATTGTTCGCGACCGGACGCGGCTTTTGGAAGCGAAAGAGAATCTGCGGTTCTGGTGTCGCTATGCCTTGTCGCGCGAACTGGACTCGAAAGCGGGCTGGGAACTTCAGAACATGCTCACCATCGCACGGCTCATGATCGCGGGGGCACTGGCTCGCGACGAATCTCGCGGAACGCATTACCGGAGCGACTTCCCCACGCGAGACGATGCCCGCTGGGGCTTGAGGCACGTGACGAGCGAGCCGTTTGTGGCTCTGGCGTGATTTCGTGCAATCCAAATCGCGTGGTTCGTCGTCTGGTCTGTATCGCCCAAACAACACTCGCCTCATGTCCCCTCAACAGGAGTGCAACAATGAAGTGGTTCCTGCTCGCGGTGGCGGCACTGCTGGTGTTCAGTGTGTCGGCTTCCGCCGACGACAAGAAGCCGGCCGGTCCGGTGAGCCTGAAGATTGTGGCGAAGAAGGACAAGTACAAGTTTGATGGCGGCGGCAAGACAGCGAAGGAGTACAAGGCGCATCTGGAAGAACTCGCGGCGAAGGCGAAGAAGGGCGAGTTGCGCATGGCTCCCAAACCGCCCGCGGTCGATCTGGTCCTTCAGTTGACCAACACAAGCAAGGAAGAAGTGACGATCTACGTTGGCGGTGACCCGAACATCTACACCTTCGAGTTGACCGGCGGCGCGGGTACCGTGACAATGAATAGCGGACTGGCCTTCACTGCCGACTTCCGTCTGCCGAAAGCTGTGACCCTGGCTCCGGGCAAGTCTTACGAGATTCCGGTGAAGCAACTCTCCGACGGTGGCCGAGGCGCCTCGCGCTACGTGTTCTGGACCGGACCGGGCGACTACAAGCTGGCTGCCAAGTACACACTTTCGGACAAGAATGGCGGCAAGGGCGCAGTGCTCGAAAGCGAGCCGGTGAAGATCACCGTGACCGAGAAGTAAGGCAAAGTTCGACATCGAAACGGCCCGCGATGCTCGAAGCGTCGCGGGCCGTTCGCGTTGACGCGAGGAGCGAATTGCAGGTAATCTGGTTCGAGGAGTATCACATTGATGACGCAGCCAGATCACCACGCTTTATTCGTTGAACTGATGAACACAGAAGGCAAGGGCGAACTTGTCGGTGGACGAGTTGTTTCCTTTCCCTTGCTCACCGTTTACGAAGCTCGTGTTGCGCGGCGGCTGCTTCGTTCGCTTGAGGATCACGCGCAACTGACCGGTGAAGGGGAAGCGTGCCTGGGCAACATCGGGTTCATTTTGACCGAACCGCTGCCATCGGGCCGGCAATCGTTCTGTCCCAATGTGTCTTTCTTGGACAACCCGCCGACGATGGGATCTTGTGGATTCGCCGTCGGAGCACCGACGTTCGCCGTCGAGTTCGTGCGTCCTTCCGGTTTTGCAAATTACAATGACCCCGAAATGCAGCAACGAATCGAGGACTATTTCGCGGCGGGGAGTCGGGTTGTGTGGTTATTGACAGCACGGAGGCGAGTATTTACTCCTTCCAACCAGACGCTCGTGG
The DNA here is from genome assembly GCA_022616395.1 of Planctomycetia bacterium. Lineage (GTDB taxonomy): Bacteria > Planctomycetota > Planctomycetia > Gemmatales > Gemmataceae > Gemmata. The sequence continues at coordinate 11,500 of JAKEEV010000503.1, forward strand.
CCCGGCCCGATTCAAGTGGGGAGATGTCGCAGACGCCGAACCTGCTGTGCCCGGCTGGCGTCTGGCAGTTGATACGCTGTTCGCGTGAGGCGCTTGACTCTGGCGCGGCAGAAGGTAGATATAGCTTAACGCCAAGATGATTGACGGAACCGAACCGTGTTCACCCCATCCGCTATTCCCGCCGCGATCGCGATTCCCATCGCGCAGGGAGTGCGCAGCGTTGTGGTTGTTACCACTGGGTGAGTGCGGGGTCTGGCGCGTTACCATCCACGACCCCGGAGCGATTGCTTCGGGGTTTTTTCTTTGCCGCACGCTTCACGGGATACTCACATGAGCCGCGTTGCCATCTACGACACAACACTCCGAGACGGGAGCCAGGGCGAAGGAGTCAGCTTCTCCCTGCAAGACAAGTTGCTGCTGACAAATCGGCTCGATGAAATCGGTGTGGACTTCATTGAGGGCGGTTATCCGCTATCGAACCCGAAGGACGCGGAGTATTTCCAGGCGGTGAAGGAGTTGCCGCTATCGCACGCGAAGATCGTCGCGTTCGGCATGACGCGCAAGAAGAACAGCTCCGCCGAGGCCGATACCGGACTCAAGGCGCTCGTGGAGGCCCGCACGCCGGTTGTCACCATTGTCGGCAAGACATGGGACTTTCATGTCACCAACGTGCTGGGCACGACGACGGAAGAAAACCTGAAGATGATCGCGGACACGGTCGGCTTTTGCAAAGCGCAAGGACGCGAAGTGTTCTACGACGCGGAACACTTCTTCGATGGCTACCGGGCGAATCCGGAGTACGCGCTTCAAACGCTTCAGGCTGCGGCGAATGCCGGTGCGAGTGTGGTGATCCTCTGCGACACCAACGGAGGAACGTTGCCGGAGCGTATCGCGGAGGTCGTGCAGTCCGTGAAACGTGAACTCACTTGTGAAGTGGGGATTCACTGCCACAACGATTGCGAACTGGCGGTCGCGAACTCACTCGCGGCGGTGCGAAGTGGAGCAACGCAGGTGCAAGGCACCATGAACGGCATCGGCGAACGCTGCGGGAATGTCGATCTGGTTAGCGTGATCGCCAACCTTGCGTTGAAGTACGGCTTCGATGTGCTGAAGGCCGAAAGCCTCTCGCGGTTGACCGAAACTTCGCGCTATGTGTACGAACTGGCGAACATGAACTTCCGGCCGGGTCAGCCGTTCGTGGGTCAGAGCGCGTTCGCACACAAGGGCGGGATGCACACACACGCGGTCGCCAAAGACCCCGCGACTTACGAGCACATTCGGCCGGAGTTGGTCGGCAACGAGCGGCGGATTCTCGTCTCGGAGCTGTCCGGGCATTCGACGATTCTCTCGAAGACGGCGAAGTATCAGGTGAACCACGACAAGGCGCTCATGACGAAGATTCTCAGCGCGGTGCAGGATTTGGAGAACCAGGGTTACGAGTTCGAGGCTGCCGAGGCATCATTCGATCTGCTGGTGAGAAAGACCGCGAAACTCCACAAGCCGTGGGAAGTGGACAAGAAGCTGCTTTACATGCCGTGGTTTGAGCGGATCACGTATCGCGTCAACATCGAGGCACGCGAGAACGGGACACCAGTCACGGAGGCGACGGTAAGGATCAAGGTCGGCGGAAAGATCGAACACACCGCGAGCGAAGGTGATGGCCCGGTGAACGCGCTCGACGGCGCTTTACGAAAGGCGCTGGTGCGGTTCTACCCTCGGCTCGACGAGATGCAGTTGGTGGATTACAAGGTGCGCGTCGTCAACCCGCGTGCTGGCACAGCAGCGCGCGTCCGAGTAGTGATCGAATCGCGCGACGGCACCGACGTCTGGGGCACCGTGGGCGTGAGCGAAAACATCATCGAAGCAAGCTGGCTCGCTCTGGTCGATAGTATCGAGTACAAACTCTTCAAGGATGAGGAGGCGCGCGGCTGAACCGCCGAGACCAATATGGGAACCGAAGCAACCCCGACCCGACCGATCACTTCGCCGCCGGCCCCGGCGGATGATCCGTACTTCTATGGCTGGCGGATGGTGCCGCGACTGGACGAACGCAATCGCCAGACGTGGGAGAAGGTGCCGCTCACCCCGTGGGACGTGTTGCACCCAGAGGAAGAGGACTTCATCGTGAACAACGACGCCCACGACCGCGACATTCACTACCTCAAGGTTGTCTTCGAGGAACGTGTCGCGGGGCGTGCTGGCGTCAAGGTTCTGTGCGATCACCGCGTGTTGTGGGAGAACGCGGCACTCGGCGCGCACGGGCCAGATGTTGTTGTTTTCGAGAACCTGAACAAGCCGTGGAACGCTCGTCGCGGGACGTTCTCAGTCAAGGAGATGGATGCTCGACCGCTTGTGATTATCGAAGTGACTTCACCCAGCACACGCTACATCGACCTCGACGACAAAGTTGAGGACTACTACAAGGCGGGCGTTCCGCTGTATATCATCGCGGATCGACGTGAAACAAATGATGGAGGCGCTTTCATTCGCCTTCTGGGCTACCGGACGACACCTGAAGGGTACGTCCGCATTCCAGAAGACGCGAAAGGGGTGTGGATCGAGGCGCTGAAGGTTTGGATTCAAGCCGAGGGCGACCGCGTTGTCTGTGCGGACGAGCATGGCAACTCGATCCCGGACCTGCGCGAGCGACTCGATGCCGAGAGGCAGCGCGCCGAGACCGCTGAAGCCGCACGCAACGCCGAGAAACAACGTGCGGACGCGGCCGAGCAGAAGTTGAAGGAAATGGAAGCGGAGTTGAAGCGACTTCGCGACGAAACGAACTGAATCCCCCTCACTCAGCGATACACATGGCGACCGAACTTCCGAAAGCATACGACCCGAAGGCGGCTCAGGAGAAGTGGCTCACGTTCTGGGAAGCACGCGGCTACTTCAACTCCGATCCCGACCCATCGAAGGAGCCGTACACCATCGTGATTCCGCCTCCGAACGTGACCGGCGCGCTTCACATGGGTCATGCGCTCAACAACACGCTTCAGGATGTGCTCATTCGCTGGAAGCGAATGCAGGGCTTCAACGCGCTCTGGATGCCGGGCACCGATCACGCGGGCATCGCAACGCAGGCCGTGGTGGAGCGGCTGGTGTTCGCCCGCGAGAAAAAGACTCGCCACGAACTCGGCCGCGAGGAACTGGTGAGGCGCATCTGGGAGTGGAAGGACCAGTACGAGGCCCGCATCATCACTCAGTTGCGTGAAATGGGGGCAAGCTGCGACTGGCGCCGCACGCGATTCACACTTGACCCGGTGTGCGCGCGGGCCGTGCGCGAAACCTTCTTCCGCATGTTCAAGGACGGCTACATCTATCGCGGAAAGCGGTTGGTGAACTGGGATACGCACCTCCAAACGTCCGTGGCAGACGACGAGACCTACACCGAGGATACGAAAAGTGGCTTCTGGACGTTCAAGTATCCCGTGCTATCGGAGCCGGAAGCGTCAGCGACGGGTTCTCAGGAGTTTATCTCTTTCAGCACGACACGTCCCGAAACGATGCTCGGCGATACCGCGGTGTGCGTGCATCCGAACGACGAACGCTACAAGCACCTCATTGGCAAGCAAGTGCTTCAGGTGCTCACGGGGCGGAAGATTCCCATCATCGCGGACGGCCAACTCGCCGACCCCGAACTTGGCACCGGCTGCGTGAAGGTGACACCCGCACACGACCCGAACGACTATGCGTGCTGGCAGCGACAGGGCGGGAAGATCGACATCATCAACATCCTGAACCCAGACGGCACGATCAACGACGCTGGCGGCGAGTTTAGGGGACTGGATCGCGACAAGGCTCGCGAATCCGTGACCAAGAAGATGGAGGAACTCGGCCTGTATATGGACAAGGCCGACCGCGAGATTCCGCTGAAATTCAGCGACCGCAGCAAGACGCCCATCGAGCCGTACCTGTCGGATCAGTGGTTCGTGAAGATGTCTGACCGCGACGATGGCAAGCCCGGTCTCGCTCAGATGACGATGGACGCAGTGACCGATGGCCGCGTGAAGTTCTTCCCGAAGCGCTACGAGAACAGCTACCTCGACTGGCTGGCCGAAAAGCGCGACTGGTGCATCAGCCGCCAACTCTGGTGGGGCCACCGCATCCCGGTGTGGTCGCTGTTACTACCTGAGGGAGTGCGTTTCGCTTCGGACGATCACCGATTGATCCGCGAGCCAACGTCCGATGAAATCGCGGCGCTCGCAGGGATCAAACCGAGTTGGAGCGGCAGACCAGGCTGGAACGAAAACACAGCTGTGAAAGTGATGCCTGAAGGCAACACCGGGCGCTGGCGAATGCTCGTGGGCGTGCGGCCCGGATTCGACGACATTGAAAAGCAGCTTGAACGAGATGGCTTCACACAAGACCCCGACGTGCTCGACACGTGGTTCTCTTCTGCTCTGTGGCCGCATAGCACGCTCGGCTGGCCGGGGCCGACGCTGCCGGAGTCGATGGAGTGTCGCGTGGCACCCGATTGGGAGAAACTGCGCT
>JAKEEV010000504.1 GCA_022616395.1 Planctomycetia bacterium
CGCGGAGAGCAAAGCCGCCAGAGCCAGCGCAAGCGCAAGAAGAAGTGATCGCGTCATGGGTTGACCCCGTGCGAAGAATGTAGGGTGTCGCGAGCGCAGCGCGCGGCTTTCATAGTAGTCATCACGCTCCGCGTGATGACTACTATGAAAGCACATCACGCGGAGCGTGATGACTACGATCTGCTACTTGGCGGGCGGCGTATCTCGCCACAGCCAGCGGAGCGAATCAGGGAGGATCACGCCGCCGTGCTTACCATTGTGACCGCCATCGCCGAAGACAAACTTGTAGTCGTAGTCCATGTGCTTCAAGGACGCGGCCATCTGCTTGTTCGCCAGCGGCCAGCTCCCGTGCAGGTTGTCCAGATCGCCAGAGCCGTCTTGCAGGAACACGCGAATCGGCTTCTTCTCCGTTTTGCGAATCAAACCCGGATACACATCGCCCCCGCGAATGTTGGTGAAGCTCCCGACGTGCGAAAGGACTTTGCTGAACAGGTCCGGCCGCTCCCACGCGACAGTGAACGCACAGATACCGCCGGAACTGATTCCGCAGATCGCACGACCGGCCGCGTCGGAGCGCAATTTCACGGTTTTCCCAACTTCAGGAAGCATCTCCTTTTCCAGGAAGCTTGCATACTGGTCGGAAAGGGTGTCGTACTCGAAACTGCGATTGCTTCGCCTCTCCCCTTTCGGGTCGGCAGGCGGGAACGTGCCCGGATTGATGAAGATGCCGACGGTGACGGGCATCTGCTTCTTATGAATCAGGTTGTCGAATACGGTCGGCACGCGGAACTGGCCCTTTTCGTTGACGTAGTTCCCGCCGTCCTGAAAGACCATCACGCACGCGGGCGTCTTCCCGTCGTACTGAGCTGGAACGTAGACCCAGCCGTCGCGCTCCGTCCCTTCAAACACCTTGCTTTGCTTCCACGCAAACTGCGTGACCTTCCCTTTGGGAACGTCCGGCTGCGTCATCGAATCGGGGCCGTAGGTGTAATCATCCGCCGCGACGGATGGCGCCGATGGCAGCGCAAGAGCCACCAATCCGGCCAGCGTAACAATCAGCAACACGCGACGCATGGGAAGAGCCTTTCGGAATGGCGTGAGGGTGTGGGGAAGAGCCTAACGCGCGGCGAATGGGTTCGCAACGGGCGCGTTGACTTTGTCTCATGCGGGGGAGGCGTCTCCCCATGACCGCTTTCGCTCCGCTTGAAGAGTTGCTTCGAGAAGCGCTCGACCGGCTCCAGCGCCAGGAACAGCGAACCGCGGCGATTGAAGCAGCTCTCTACGAAGTGAAGTCTTACGCGGATTCGCTCGCCATCACACCCACCGCGCGCAGCGCGGAAACGCCTGTCTCTCCGCGACCCAAGCGCGACTCCTCCGTTGAACGCGCCCCGCCCCCGCGAACGGAATCGTCTTCCGCGGTCGCTCCGGGTGCTGTACTCGAATCGCTCGAGGATGTGATCTGGTCAATCTCACCTGATGGGCAACTTGTGTTCTTCGCCAGCGGTGCCGTGGAACGACTCTACGGCCTGACCGCGACTCAACTGCAAGATCGACTCGGACAGTGGATTGATGCTGTTCCCGCTGAAGATCGCCAGCGGCTCCGAGTTGCTCTCGCTCGACTTCCCGATGTGGATTCATTCACACTGGAACACCGCATCGAATCTGCTACTGGCGGAATGAAGTGGGTGGTCAGTCGCGGAAAGCTCGTCCGCGACCGAGACGGCCGACCGGTGCGCGTTGATGGCATCACCACCGACATCACCCGCAAGGCGCTCACTCGCGAAGCCATCCTCACCGTACTCGAAGGACTCGGTTCAACAACCGGACTCGACTTCCTCGAACAGCTCACGCGGTGCTTGTGTATTGCCTTCGATGCGCGCGCGGCGGTCGTTGTGGAACCTCATGCGCATCTCCCAAGCGAAGCCCACACGGTCGCGGGCTGTGTCGAAGGTTGCTCCGAGACATTCACATTGCCCGCGGACGTCGGGCTGACGGCGGAACTGCTTACCGGAGGCCGGGCATTCATTCCCACGCAAGCGCGCGTCCTCTCTCCGAACGACCCGCTTCTGGCGAAGCTGCGAGCCGAAGCCTTCGTCGCCGAACCGCTCGTGGATGGCTCGGGGAAGTTGCTTGGCTTCGTCGCGATCAGCGACGACCGAGGATTTCCGACCGCGACCGATGTGCGCGCTGTGCTCAAAGCTCTTGCTCCTCGCGCTGCTGCTGAACTGGTCCGCGTGAACGAACCCGCCGACCGACGAGCGCTCGACTTGCGGCTTGCGAGGGCCGAACAGCGCGCGACCAACTCTGAAACGTGCTTGCACAATAGCGCGGGGCTGATCGCGAGTGGGCGAATGGTCGCTGGTGTCGCTCATGACTTCAACAATTTGCTCGCGGTGATCGTCGGCAGCGCGGATCTGATCCACGAATCGCTCCCGCCCGATCATCCGCACCGCGAAACCGCCGACACCATCGCCTCCACCGCGCACACCGCCGCGGGAGTGACCCGGCAACTCTTGGCGTTAAGCAAACCGAGCAAGCCCACCGCTGGACCACTCGATGTCTCGGCCGCGATCCGCG
>JAKEEV010000505.1 GCA_022616395.1 Planctomycetia bacterium
GACCGCCGGACCCAGCGCGACCGCCGGACCCAGCGCGACCGCCGGACCCAGCGGAGGCAGTATTGTTACTCGTGGGGCGTCTGTCAATCCCTCCTCGGCAATTTTCTGCCAAATTGTTCCAATCTTCATCATTTCGAGAGTTTGGGACGGCAGATGCTCGTGCTCCAGGAGTTGTCGTCCGTTTGAGTGGGTGGCTTGCACGACTTCACAGGTGTCAAGCGTGCGGTTGACTGGCGAATATACCAGCCCCTGAACCCGACCGCCGACTCTGCAAATCCACATGACTTGCCTCCTCTCTACACATCACATCGAAAACCGCAAACCGGCCGTTGCTCCCGCCCGCGGCGCAAGTGAGTCCGTCCGGAGAGAATGTCACGCACATCAACTCCTTGCCGAGGCTGAGATCGAACGAGCGGATCGGTTCGCCCGTCCGGAGATCGAATAGCGTAAGCGCCCGCTTCCGGTTCATCGAGGCGCACATCGGAGCAGTCGGGTGAATCGCCAGCGCCATGTGCGGCAGGGCGGACGTGAGTTGGGCGACTCGCGTGGCGCTGGACGAAACGTCCCACACGTCCATGCCCGTCTTCGCGTGAACGACCAGCGTGTTACCGTCTCGGCTGAGCATGAGTGGGCAACTGGCCATCTTCTCCACGCCGGGCCAAAATCGACAGCGCGTTTCTCCCGAGGCCAGGTTGATGATCGAAGCGTGCCTTCGGCGTTCCAGGATGGCGAGCGTTTGGCCGTCCGGGGAGAGGTCGAACTCGATCAAGCCCAGACGCGGAGGCCACTCGCGCAGGAGCGGCCCCGGTTGCCAGTTCAAGATATCCCAGGTGATGATCGCGCGTTTGTCGTCGCGCACCGCGAGCAGTCGCCCGTCTTGGGTGACGAGGGTGCGCCCGTATCGCGGAAAGTCGGGCGGAACCCAGTGCAGTTGAAACGCTCGCGTCGTCGCGCCGATTACACAAAGGCTGTACGCGAAAACCACGACCAGCTCGCCGTCGGCGAGAGCGCACAGGCTGCGACCGTACGGCTCCGGGTCTTGCACGGCCCCACTGTGTTCCAGCACACGCCCCTTTCGGCTGGCGATGTCCCAGCTCCGAAGCCTCCCTCCGAGGTCCAGGGAATAGAGCGTCTTTCCGTTGGGAGAGTAGGCCAACCCGGTGACGCTCATGTTGAGCTTCTGAATCCACATCACTTTCTCCGCTTACACATCGACATCGAACACCGCGAACTGCTTGTTGCTTCCACCCACCGCGCACGTGAGGCCGTCCGGCGAGAACACGATCGACTGAACGTGCAGACCGAGGGAAAAGTCCAGCGACCGAATCGGCTGACCGGTTTCGCTGCTGAACAGCGTGAGCAGTTTGTTTGGACCAAGAGCGGCGAGCAGAGGGAACGCCGGATTGAACGCGAAGAGAGCATCTGTCATCCAACAGCGGATGTCCTCCACGCGAGTTTCGTGTGTGGCGAGGTCCCGAAGCGCGGTTCGGGGTGGAGCGGCCTTGCAAATGGCAAGCGTGCGGCTATCGGGTGAGAATCGAAGGTTCGATGCCACGCCGAGCGAACGCGAGTGTCGCAATTCCTGCTCGGCATTCCAGTCGAACAGTTCCGCGGTGAAGTTGTTGAACACCACGGCCAGCGAGCGTTCATTCGGGGACAGATGGAAGTGGCGAATCTGGTTCTTGAATCCCGGCATCGTGCGGGTGAGTTCCGCGTTGCCGGTTGTCAGGTTGTATCCGCGAATCTCCGGGTTGGGGTGATTGGCGAAATACACGCGTCCGTCGGGGGTCACGCAAACGGAATCGTCGGAGTATCCGGTCGGCCGCTCAACGCGAAGCAATTCCTTGGCGGTTGCAATATCCCAAACAACGACCGCCGCACGCCCAACGCCAACGAGCCGCTGACCATCCGCGAGCGCGTGTATCGCTTGTGGCTGGGAGAGTTCCTTCCACCCGATGTTGCCCAGTTTGCGGCGCTCGTGGGTAGTGATGTCCCACGCGACGAGATACCGCCCACGATCAAACGTATAGAGTGTCCGTCCATCGGGGGAATACGTGAGGATCGACACTCCTCCCCCGGGAACCCGTTGAATCCACATGCCGCACCTCGCGTTACTGTTCGCCTTCGGCGTCATCGTCTTCGGGGTCGCTCTCTTCTGCAATGTCGGTCTTCATGACTTCGGCGAGAAGAACGGTCGCGTAACTGCCGGCGGGAAGTGTGAAAGAAAGGCGGAGGCCGTTTTCTTCCCACGCGGAGGTGAGATCGTCGAGGTAGACGAGGTTGTGGCGGCGAGTGCCCATCACAAGCTTGCCGAAACCGCCGAACGATGCCAGTGACAGCTTGTTGTCACTCAACACGGTCGCTTCGCGTTCGGCCGCGACTCCTTCCGCGGGGTAAGTCTTCTTCCCGAACATCGGACCGGCGGTCACGATCTCCTTCGCATCAAACCGGAGTTGCTCCGCGGGCACATCCTTCGCAACGAACATGCCTCCGAGCGGCCACTTCGCCATCACATCACCTTGAAGCACCGTGCGGAAGAGTCCATCGCGCATCCGACGCGAGAGAGTGTCGTTGAAGAGAAGCGATTGCACCGCGGAGAGAGCGAAGCGAAACAAAAACGGCCGGATGCGTTTCGGCGATTTCCCGCTAAGGCATTGCAACCCAAGCTCGAGTGTGCTTCCGTCGCGTCCGAACCGCTGAGGGCCGTAAAAGTTCGGCATCCCCTGTGCGCGAATGCGATCAAGAATCGCATTCACATCCACGTCGCGATTTGCGTCGCGAATGAGAATGCGGAAGCGATTGCCGCGAAGGTGGCCGGGCTTGAGCTTGTTCGTGTGCCGACCGGTCTTCAGTACGCGAATGCCGTCGCCCTCGAGCTTCGCGACGTTCGGCTCGCACTCCTTTGGCACCGACACCCACTGTCGCGTGACCGCGTGCCGGTCCTTCAAGCCCGCGGTGCCGACATTCCCCGGATGCGTGCCAAGTTTCTGCGCGATTGTGCGAGCGAAGAACTCCGGTGCGATTCCGCGCTTCTCAATCCACAGATAGAGATGATCGCCGCTGCCGGACGGCTCATACGATGGCACTTCTTCGACTTCAAAGTCTTCGACTCGCACGCGAATGCGCCCGCCGACACCCGGCAGTTCTGCGGTCAACAGCGGCGGCTTCATCGCGGGGTGTTGCATGGCGGTAGCCTCGGAGGAAGTGCCATTCTAACAAGTGAACGAAGTGGGGTTGACATCTTCGCAATTTGCGAAGATACTATTTCTACACACCAGGTCCGCCCGGCGTCAGCGAAATGGCGCCCGAGGACTTCATGACCAATGCACGTCATCTCGAAGAAGAAGCTTCGCGACTTCTGGGCGAAGCATCCGCGGGCACAGTCCGCGCTTGAGCAGTGGCATCAGGTCGCCAAGAACGCGGAGTGGGAGAGCTTCGCCGACGTTCGCAAGACGTTCAACACGGCGGATCAAGTTGACAGGTTCACGGTGTTTGACATCGGCGGGAACAAGTACCGGCTGATCGCGGTCATCCACTTCAACCGCGCGAAGCTGTACGTTCGCCATGTGCTGACGCACGCCGAATACGA
>JAKEEV010000506.1 GCA_022616395.1 Planctomycetia bacterium
ACAAATCCTGGGAAGAACAAGAAGAGGAGAAAAGCAGGGGGGTGGTGGGGGGAGGGGCGCTTCAACACCCCGAAACGAGAACTGCTGACCTCAGCCGCCACCCCTTGATACTACTGGTCAGAGAGCGGGTGGAAACTGAACACGACCCTCACGGTCGCGGTTCGCCTTCATTGATGTTGCTCACTTCGTTCGCAATCCGCCCGCTCCGCGAGCGGACCACACTAAAATCCAAACACTTCCCATGTCCACTCCTCGACCGTCCGAATGGCCCGACCGGCTCGCCAGGCTCTATTCTCCCGTCGTCGCGGATGTGCTCGATAAACTCGGCTTCCGCAACCAGTGTCTCCACTCGCGTGTTCGCCCGCTGTGGCCGGAAGCGAAATGCGCTGGCTCTGCTCTGACCGTGCAGACTGTCCCGGCTCGCGACATCGTGCCCGCGCACCCCTACGCGGGTGAACTGGCGGCGGTCGATTCACTTCTGCCCAACGATGTGCTTGTCGTTTCGGAAAGTGCCTGTAGTTTTTGGGGCGAACTTCTCTCGACGGCCGCGAAGTATCGCGGATGCCGTGGAGTGGTGCTCGATGGCCCGACACGCGACTCGCTGGCGATCCAGGCGATGGGCTTTCCCGTGTTTCACGTCGGCTTTCACCCGGCGGATAGCCTCGGGCGCCTCGATGTGGTGGCTCACAATGTCCCTATCTCGTGCGCTGGCGTGATGGTGAACCCCGGCGATCTTGTGCTCGCGGATCACGACGGCGTTGTGGTCGTACCCGCGAGCGCCGCGGAGGAAGCCTTGCGACTCGCCGAAGAGAAAGTGAGCGGCGAGAACCTCGTGCGCAAGGCGCTCGCCGCCGGGATGACAACCACCGAAGCGTTCAAGAAGTTCGGGATACTCTGAAGAGGACAGAGGACAGAAGGCAGAGGTCAGAGGTCAGAAAAAGCGGGCAAGGGCACGCACACGGGCAGGGGCACGGGTAAAGGCCCGAAGAGGGACAATGCTCGTTCGGGGACTTTTTCCGTGCCCTTGCCCCTGCCCGATCTGTTCTCTAACTTCTGCCTTCTGTCCTCTGCCTTCTGGCCTCTGTCTTCTGTCCTCTGGCTTACTTCACGACCTTTACCGTAAACGTGTGGAACACATCCTGGCCCGTCTTGTCCTTCACGGTCAGGATGACTTCCTGATCGCCGGTTGCGTCCGCCGGGACCGCCCACGTCACTACACCGGTTGCCGAAACGGTCATACCCTTCGGCCCGCTGTCGAGTTTGAAGGTCAGCCCGCCGTGCTTCGACTTCACTTGCAGCGGGTAAGTGAACGTCGTGCCGGGTTTCACGTTTCGTGGCGGTTGCGAGGTGACGAACAGGTAGTCGAGTCCAGATTTCTCCAGGGCGTCGTCGGTGTCGAACTTATGCATGACGACGCGGTCGTTACTGACCGGAAGCACAATAATCACCTTCGCGTCGGGAATGAAGAACACCCGCCGCCACGGGCCGTTTAACCCCTCGCGACCCCAGTGCTCGAACCGCAGCCCGTGGTCGGCCTTATCGAGTTTTGCAATCGGTCCCTTCATCCCGCGGTGGTAGATCGTGAACGTGCCACCGACGCCCTTGTCGTCGGCGGAGGTGAGCGAGAAGAAGTAGTCGCCAGAGGTCGCGGGCAAGCAGTATCCATACTTCTCGTCGTCTGTGTTCGCGTACTTCATCTCTCGCGTCATCACTCCCTTCCCCGTGTACAACCACCGGCCGTTTGGCCCGGGGATCATGTGTGTCACGTTCCAACCGTGGAAGTATTTCAACTCACTCCCCTCCTGCACACGGGTCGAGCCCTCGGTGGGAGACTGGTTCGCACTCCAACGTGCGTAGACGGTCCCGTCGCCCGAAGCGTACAAGGGAAATTCCTGGTGAACCCACGCCCGCTCCGGAGTGGATTTGTTGTAACCGTGGTATTTCAGCGGCAGCGGCTTCAAGGTCACCGGGTCCAGGAACAGGCCATCAACGATCACGGCCCAGGTCGCGGAGTGACCCATGAGCAGATCGCGAATCTCGCCAACGTGCGAGACGTTCTTTTCGCGCTCGAAGGTGGTCAGGCTCCAGCGTTCGAGGCGGCCGGCTCCGGGTAGGCCGACGATGACCGCATCCAGTCCGGCCGCGAACACCGCCTTCTCCTCGGCAAGCGGGATGTAATTCGTGATCCGAGCCTCGCTCACGTCGAACACCGCGAGTTTCTTCAACTTCGGCAGTTGGAAGATCAGGTAGCGACCGCCCCCGGCAACAGCCACGTCGCTGAACACTTCCGGCAGTTGCTTGACCACCTTGTTTTCCGCCAGAGTCGGTGGCTTGATCGCGACTGATGGACTGCCCGGAGTTGCACCAGCCCCGCGAACGGGAATTCGCGTTTCAACGCGGGCAACCTCCTTGTCGTCGAGCGTGGCGATGACCGTCGCCGAGACTGACAGAATTTCATCGGGTGGCCGCACGTCGAGTTGGGTGGATTTCGTCAGGTCGAGCTTCACCTTCTGCTCGCCCAACCGGATTTCGACGTTGCCCAGGCCAGCAACGTCACCTCCGAGCGTCTTCCCATCGGCCAGAGTCACGATTGTCTTCGGGCTGAATTCGATCCGCCGGACGGTACTGAGTTTGACCGACTTTCCACCGACGGTGAACGTCGCATCTTCGACTTGCCCGGTGATCGACCCGGAACCGATGCGGGCGTTGAGTTCGAGCAGGCTCACAGTGGGCTTGATCGCGGGTACAGCGGTAGCGACCCATTCCCCCTTGACGTTCTTCATGGGGAACTCGCGCGCCTTCTCGTCTCCGACTTGCAGCACTAGCTTCACGCTCGGCTCTGGCGCGTTCGGCACAAACGACACCACACGCGCCTTGAACTGCTGCGGTTTGTCGAGGGTCGCAGGGGTGAGTTCCGGCGGCGTGAACGAGAGGTCTGGCGTTTTGAGGAAGCTCTCCAGGTGGTTCACGGGAATCGCCTGGTTAATCCCGACCTTGCCACCCGCAACACCGGAGACGACCACGCCAATCACTTTGCCGTTCTCATCGAGAACCGGCCCGCCCGAGTTGCCGTAAGTGAGCGAGATGTCGATCTGGAAGAACTGCAACTTGCGGTCCTTATAGCGCAGAGAGGTAACGGAGCCGGCGTTGACACTGATCGCGGGATATTCCTTCTTGTCGGGCGACAATGCCTTGCCGAGCGGGAATCCGCAAGCAACCACGTCGGCCAGTTCACTGATCCCATCCACGCTGCCCAGCGGCAGGCTTGGCAAATCCTTCGCCCCATCCACACGCAGGAGGGCAAAATCGCTGGTCTTGTCGGTGCGAATCACCTTCGCTTTGAGAATCCGCTGGTTCTCAAGTGAAGGGTTGAGGACAAGTGTGATCTCGCTCCCTTCCGCCCCGCGAACGACGTGTTCGTTCGTGATGAACAGGCCGGAGGGGTGAATGCAGAATGCAGTGCCGGTTCCGCGATTCGGGACTTCGATGAACGCGGTCGCGGACTTGCCGCGTTTGGCAATCTCTACTTTGGTGGGCTTCTGGGCGCTGACGGAGACGGGCAGAGCGAACACGACCAAGCCGGCCAGCAGGCCAATGCGAGCGATGAGGCGCAGCATAGCAGGAACCTCCGGGCTTGCGGAGAGGAAATGTTTCACGCTGATCGTAAAGCCGCGTCGAGCGGTGGTCAATGGATGCCCGCGACCCGTCAGTGAATCATTCTTACTCCAACGGATACAGCGGCCTTCTGATTCGCTTGTACTCGAAGCGCGCGGGGTTGATCGCGGTCAGTCCCGGCGTGTCGACTTCGATGATCTCGCCTCCGAGGGGAGCGTAAGCGGCCTTGTACGCGACCGCGGCCTTCACCACGATGATCTTCGCTTGCCGCGGGTCGATGCCGAGGCTTGTGAGTTGGCCCAGGCTAAACGGTGGCGTGCGGAATGTGTTGAGCACGAGCAGATTGTTGTCGCCGAGATCGAGAACCGCGGTGTGTCCCTGATCGTTCTGCCGTCGACCGCCGTGACGAGCTTCCGGTTCCACCCACTTGCCATCGTGAAGTGACTTCACCACCCCGCGAACATGCACAGGTTCGCCGTGCAGTTTGTCCACCGAACCGCCAACGGTTGTTTCGAGCGTGGAACTTATACCGACGACTTTTGCTGCTTCCACCGCGGCCGGCGAGTGAAGCACTACGATGAAGCCCTTCGCCTTCTGCTTGAGTAACTCCGCCAGGAGTACGGTGCCATCGCCAGCCGAGCCTCCACCGACGTTATCGCCCAGGTCAACGAGTAGAGCGAGAGTTCGCTGAACGACCAACCCGCCGGTGTCATCGCTCAAGTCAATGCGTGGCGGTGACTGTGTGGACGCAATCGCGCGTTGCACGGCTTCTTCTGGCAGAGGGCACGGGACATTCAACCGCGCGCGCACGTTCCACATTTCCGTTGCCAGTTCATCGGCGATGGTCCTGGCTTGTTCGCGATTGCCATCGGAAACGACGATGACACTTGCTCCCACGTCCGGCACATCGGCATACGGGAAGCCCGCCATCAGGCTGACTGAGAGCACACCCGGTTGCTTCTCCATCTCGCGGGCCGTGCCCATCAGTTCCTTCATCGGCTGTCGATTCGTGTCCTGACCAAGAAGGTTGAGCAGCATCGGCGGCTTGGCCACGAAACACACCGGGCGAACCTCACCGCGAACCGTGCGTGTCAGAAGTTCGGCCGCGAATCGTCCGCGTTGCCTCTGATCGACGTGTGGGTAAGTCTGGTAGCCGACCAGGATGTTCGCGGTGTCGGCCATCTGTGGAGAGACGTTGCCGTGGAAATCGAGCGAGACCGCGAGGGGGACATTCGGCCCGATTGCCGCGCGCAGCCGGCGCAGAACCTCAGCGTCCGCGTCGGGATGTTTAGGAGTGACCATCGCGCCGTGAAGCGCAAGCAGAATGCCATCGGGCTGAGCGCGCTGGAAGCCTGTAGTAAGTGTCTCGGTGAAGGAATCGAAGAACTCATCTGTCACGGGGCCAGAGGGAGTTGCCCAGGCCATCGCCACGGGCACAAGTTCGTAGCCGAAGCGAGTAGCGCCTTCGATGAAGCCGCCCATCTCGTGATGTGCTTCCTGCCACACCGGTACGACCGCATCTGCGTACGTGAGGCTTCCTTCGCGGAAGCGCTGAAGATCGGTTGGGCGACTGGCGAATGTATTGGATTCGTGCATGAACCCGCCGACGGCGATTCGCATGGCAGTGGTGAGTGGTGAGTGGTGAGTAGTGAGTGGTGAGTGAGGATGGCCGATCCACGTCTCAACTCATCCCTCAATACTCATCACTCATCACTCCCGCATGTCAACGAGAATCTGTATCCTTTACTCATGGATGGCTTTCCCCAACCAGTGTCTCCAACCGAGGTGTTACCGTGTCCGTGAACGTAGCGGTTGTCGGTGCGACGGGTGCCGTGGGCGATCTGATGCGGAAGGTGCTCGCGGAGCGCAACTTCCCCATCAAATCGATCAAGTTCCTGGCTTCCGAGAAAAGCGCTGGTAAATCCGTCGAGTTCGCGGGGAAATTGTACACGGTCGAGTTGATCCGCCCGGAAGCATTCGCCGGTGTGCAGATCGTTCTGAGCAGCACGCCGAGTTCAGTGAGCAAGGAGTATTCCCCAATCGCAGCGCGCGCCGGCGCGATTGTGGTCGATAACTCCTCCGCGTGGCGGATGGACCCGGATTGCCCGCTGGTCGTGCCCGAAGTGAACGCGGACGAGTTGCACAACATCAAGAAGGGCATCGTGGCGAATCCGAACTGCGTCGCGATCCCGCTTTGTGTTGCTCTCAAGCCGCTTCACGATCTGGCGAAGGTGAAGCGCGTCGTGGTTGCGACCTATCAGTCATCTTCTGGCAAGGGCGCGAAGGGGCTAATGGATTTTGAAGCGCAAATCTCCGCGTGGGCAAGCGGCAAACCAGTCCCGACTCCAACAGCTCACAAGGGGCAACTCGCTGGGAATGTCATCACGCTCGACTGGACGCTCGACCCCAACGGCTTCACGGAGGAAGAGAACAAGGTCATCAACGAGACTCGAAAGATCATGGGCGATTCGTCCATCGGTGTGTGCCCGACTTGCGTTCGAGTCCCGGTGAAGGTGGCTCACAGCGAAGCGATCACGGTCGAGTTCCACAATCCGCTCTCGGTCGCGAATGCGAAAGCAGCACTGGCGAAAGCTCCCGGCGTGATATTCATGGACGAAACGAAGGGCGGCCAGTTCCCGCAGCCGATCCACGCGGAGGGGAGCGATCACACGTTCGTTGGCCGTGTGCGACAAGACCCAAGTTGCCCGAACGCGCTGAGCTTGTGGGTCGTGGCCGACAACCTCCGCAAGGGTGCCGCGAGCAACGCGGTCCAATGCGCGGAGGAGCTGGTGAAACGCGGGATTGTGAAGTGACAGGCCGGCGAACGGCCGGTGTAAGCCGGCCGGTGAGACGAATCACTCTCACCGGCCGGCTTACACCGGCCGTTCGCCCAACCCCATGCGTAATCTCAAACTCACCATCCGCTACGACGGGACGGATTTCTTCGGCTGGCAGACGCAGCCCGGCAAGCGCACGGTGCAAGAGACGCTCGAAGCCGCCATTGCGGAGATCACCCGCGAGGAGCGCGTGCGAGTCAATTGCAGCGGGCGAACGGATTCGGGCGTTCATGCGGTCGGGCAAGTCGCCAACGTTTACTCCGCGACGAGATTAAGCGGTGAGACGCTTCTGAAGGCCATCAACGCGAAACTTCCCCCTGATGTCTGCGTGCGTGAAGTTGTGGAGGTGCCTCAGAGCTTCTGCGCGAATAAAGACGCGCTGGGCAAGATGTATCGCTATGTGATTCAGGACGGGCGCATACAAGATCCGTTCATGCGGAAGTTCGCGTGGTTTGTTCGGCAGAATCTGGATGTGGAAGCGATGTCGCGAGCGTCGCGGTGTCTGGTCGGTCGGCACGACTTCCGCTGCTTCGAAACAGAGTGGCCGAATCGCCTCACCAGTGTAAGGACTATCACGCATCTGAGCGTGAATCGCTTCGGCGAGTTCATCTGGATCGATGTGGAGGCGGACGGTTTCCTCTACAACATGGTGCGGGCAATCGCAGGAAGTTTGGTGCAGGTCGGCCGTGGATTTTGGCCAGAGACGCAACTCGCCGAGGTGCTTGAGTCGATGGACCGCAAACTCGCCGGCCCAACCGCTCCTCCTGAAGGCTTGTTCCTGATGCGTGTAACTTACTCATAGCTTTCAACGAGCCGCGACCGCAAGGGAGCGGTTTACCTTTGCCGCTCCCTTGCGGTCGCGGCTCGTTAAATCAAAGGTATGTCTCACACCTATCCTTCTGAACTGGCAATCGAGCCGCTGGCGAAGCCGCCGAACGCGACCGTAACGGTTCCCGGCAGCAAGAGCATCACCAACCGCGCGCTGGTGCTCGCGGCTCTGACTCCGATGAATGTCGATTGTCGGTTGACCGGTGCGCTGCGGAGTGAAGACACGGAAGTGATGGTTGCGGCGCTTCAACAACTCGGATTTGCTGTTGAACCATACTGGGATGACCGGCAGCCACACATCCTGTTCTCATATCAGGAGCGGGCGACGATTCCCGAGAAGTCTGCCGACTTATTCGTCGCGAATTCAGGAACCACAATGCGATTCCTGACTGCTATGGTTGCAGCAGGACAGGGTCGCTACCGACTCGATGGCGTGTCTCGAATGCGGGAGCGGCCGATTCAGGATCTCCTCGACGCGCTCAATCAACTTCGTGGAGTGAGAGCCTACAGCGAGGCTGGGAATGGTTGCCCGCCTGTCGTGATCGAAACGCAGGGAATCTGCGCCGGACAGACGATCACAGTGCGGGGCAATGTCAGTTCGCAGTTCCTCAGCGGCTTATTGATGGCGGCTCCGCACTACGCGGATGACAACCAGCCGGTCATTTTCAAGGTTGAAGGGCCGCTCGTTTCCGAGCCATACGTTGAGATGACGCTCGCAATGATGCGGCAGTGGGAATACGAGGTCGAACCGGTAGGAGTGAACGCATACCGCGTGCATCCTTCACAGGGGTATCACAACCCGGCTCGTTACACCATCGAGCCGGACGCGTCCGCGGCGAGTTACTTCTGGGCCGCGGCTGCGATTACTGGCGGGCGCATTACGGTGCGTGGGCTGAACCGGAAGTCACTTCAAGGAGATGTGCGGTTTGTCGATGTGCTTGAGCAACTGGGTTGTCGGGTGGAAGAGTGCGACGCGGGCATTACCGTTCACGGGAAGGCTCTTCGCGGGGTCGAGGTCGATATGAACGATATCAGTGACACCGTGATGACACTCGGTGCGGTCGCGTGCTTTGCTGAGGGACCAACCACAATCAGGAACGTTGCTCACATTCGCCACAAGGAGACGGATCGCATCTCAGCACTCGCGACGGAGCTTCGCAAACTCGCCGCGGAAGTCGAGGAGCGCGCGGATGGATTAACAATCACCCCGCGACCGCTCACGGGCGTCGCCGTGGACACGTACAACGATCACCGCATGGCGATGAGTCTGGCTCTTGTTGGGTTGAAGGTGCCCGGAGTGGTGATTCGCAACCCCGGATGCGTCGCGAAGACATATCCGGGGTTCTGGCAGGATTTGGAAGCGTTGCGCGCTGCGAAGAGTGAGCCGGGATCGTCGTGATGATTGAATCAATCGCCCTCCGCCTCACTTCTTCGGTTCATACTTCCCGTCGAAATCCGGACCGCCCTTCGTCTTTGGCCCTCCACCTTTCTTCCCCGGTCCTGGTGCCGGTACTGGTTGCTTGCCCCAGTCGGGATCGGGCTTGGGAAACTCGTCGGGAGGAAGATCGTCGCCCGTCTTGCCGGTCGGCTTACCGGTGTCTTTCTTCCGCGGCGGTGGGTTTGCGGCCTTGCCGATTTTCTCCTCGATCTCCGAAATCGTTATCGTTCCCTTCACCTCGGCCTTGCCTGTGCCTTCCTTGGGATCAGAGAACTTCACGGAGACCTCGACCGTCGCTTTGGCCGTGATGTCGTGTCGGCTCCCGTCGATGCACAAATCGATGATCCAGTTCATTTCAACTTTCATGTCCGTGATCGCGACATCCTTCTCGGAGATCTTGGGCACGATGTTGGCTTCCAGTTTGATCCGCCCGTACTTCTTGCCGTCCTTGTCGTCCACGCGAAGCAACTTCCCGCTGCCGGTGGACTTCTTGGCATCGAAGGGGAAGTTGGCCGCGTTGCCCATTGCCTTCACAAGCCGCTCAATCGGAATCGGCCAGGTGGTTCCTATCTTGACTGGCTTGTCCGGCAGGAAATCGTGGATGTTGAACCCCTCGTAGGCTTCCTGGTAACGCTTGTCGAGGAAGATGTAAACCTCGGGGTCGATTGGTCCGCCGTCTTGCGCGTGGATGTTGTAAGTGCCGAACTGCTTCTCGATGATGATGTCGCGGCCGACGATCCGCTTCATCACCTCTTCCTTGGTGATGCCGCCATTCTTGTCTTTCACCCACTTGTCGATCTTGGCGCGCGACTTGGTGGGTTTCTTGGCACCATCGGGGAACGTCTCGATTGTTTCGGAGTAGCCGATCTCCTCCTTGGTGGTCTTCTCCTTACCCGGCAGCCGCTTGCCGTTTGGATCGCGAGCAACGAGCGACATGCTCATTTCAATCTTGACCGAGCCGCGCAGTTGCGATCCCTCGCCGGGCGTGCGGACCTTGAGTGTGTATTCGGTCGTGTCGCTCGATCCGCCGCCGCTGCCGCTATCGGTTTCATCTTTTTTGCCGCAACCAACCAACACAATCAGACCGCAAATGAGCAGTCCAAGGGGATACCGAGCTTTCATGAGCGAACTCCGGGGCGGGAGAAAGTGCTTCCCACTACCTTAGCTGAAACAGCGGGAGAATGGGACGAGAATTGCGGTTAAGTAGGACGGACTTCCAGCTTGTCTCACGCCAACTGACAGGAAGATGCCTGTCCTACAAAGGCCGTCCGACTCACTCGCGGTTGATTCTGGTTCGTTCCGACGTGAATGGGCCGAACGCCAGCGCTTTGCTAAGCTGTGAATATGTCCGCTACTGCTCCCCCGATGAAAACCGAGTTGCCGGTTGTCTCAACCAACCCGCACGCGAACAGTTCCGCCCCTGCGTGTCCGTCCGCGCATGGGCCGAAGCTCGATTACGAGCTGGTGCTCGACTGCGTTCACTGTGGACTTTGCACCGCGAGCTGCCCGACCTACGTCGAGACGAGTAACGAGGCCGATTCCCCTCGCGGGCGAATCTACCTCATGCGAAACGTGATCGACGGCACGCTTGCTCTCGATGACGATGTGAAGCGGCACCTCGATCTGTGCTTGAATTGCCGAGCGTGCGAGACCGCGTGTCCCTCCGGCGTGCAATACGGCCGCATTCTGGAACCGTTCCGCGAATTCATGGCCGAAGCCGAACCCGGTCGACAGGTTCAAACGCTCAATGCCCTTCAACGCTTTCTGCTCTTCCACGTCTTCCCGTATCGGTGGCGCAATCGCGTCTCGCTTGCCCCCGCGCGCCTCATGCAGTGGACCGGCCTCGACTGGCTCACGGAGAAGATCGGCCTTACGCGGCTCTTGCCTCAATCGCTCCGCGCGATGAAGCAGATGCTTCCCGCTCTCAAGCCGCACTACGGTTACTTGCCCGAAGTGCTCGAACCTGAAGGAAAGCCGCGAGCGCGGGTGGCGCTGTTTCTGGGCTGCGTCGCGGATGCACTATATCCCGAAACGAACTACGCAACGGCGAAGGTGCTTCAAGCGAACGGTTGCGAGGTGTGGATTCCACGCAATCAGGGTTGTTGCGGAGCGCTTCACTACCACGCGGCGGAGGAAGCTCCCGCGCGCGAGTTCGCGGCTCACAACTGCGAGGCGTTCGGCGCGCACGATGCCGCGCGATTTGCTTCACTCGATGCGATCATCACCAACGCGGCCGGTTGCGGTTATCAACTCAAAGACTACGCCCACATGATGCACAACACTCCTCACGCAGAGGTGGCTGCACGCTTCCAGAGCAAGGTGCGGGACATAAGCGAGTTCCTGATGGCACTCGGCCCGGTGAAACCGAAGCATCCACTCAAGCTGAAAGCAACTTATCACGACGCGTGCCACCTGAGACACGCTCAGCAAATCTTCCGTCAACCGCGCGCACTTCTGGAAATGATCCCCGGACTGGAACTGATTCCGCTTCCCGAAAGTGAACTCTGTTGCGGGGCCGCGGGAAGTTACAACTTGACTCAGCCCGAGATGGCCGACCGACTCGGCAAGCGCAAGTCCGCGAACATCGTTTCAACGAAAGCGCGGGCGCTCTTCACGGGCAACGTCGGCTGCCTGATGCAAATCACCCGTCACCTGAAGGCAATCGATCCGAACATCTGGTGCGCTCACCCCGTCGATGCACTCTGGGCAAGCTATAGCGGTGAAATACCGAAGGAGGTAGCGGAGTAGTAGCCGGTATTGCGGGGTCAACTGTCGCGGATTTCTTCCCGCACGAGGTCGTGCGGATCGCGTTCATTGCTTGACCCGCCGATGAGGACCAGCGATGGACTTGTACGACGCGTGGCAGGGGGCAAAGGGAATTCTCAAGCCTCAGGTTCAGGGCGACTGTGGCGTGTATTCGTTCTGGTACGCGACCGTTCTTCTCCGACAGATTAAACCGTCCGACCCACGCGAGGTGATCTACCCGCGATCCCATCCGAACCCCGAAGAGCGTGTCCGGCTATTCAAGTTGTTGGGGAGGCCGCCCCTGGATCGCGACTGGTCGGGAGGTGCAATTACCAAAGACAAGTCGATCCGGCATCGGGTGAAGAACCTGGTTGGCTCCGGACAAGGCGAGATTCTAACCGAGCAGGAGATGGTCCTGGTGGTCACTTCGTTCGGCTACAACTGCACCGGCAACCTCATCCAGATCGACCCTGCGGAGTTCGTCAGTTCAAATCTCAAATCCAACACACCGGTCCTGTTCGCCTACATGAAAGGTAAGAGCGGCCCGATCTTCAGCATCCCCTCCGGCGCGACTGGGGGCACCGATTACGGCTCGCACTGGTCGCTCATCATCAAGGAGGAGGGAAGCAACTATATCTACCTTGACCCGCACGACCCGAACACACCCCAGAAGTACCCGAAGTCCACGGTGCTCAAGTCGAACGCCTTCGTGGATGACTACAAGTACGTTCGCTACTGGGCGAAAGGTCGAGGGAGTTACGTCAGCCCGGTTGGGAACACCGCACCGACGAGCGGCGATTTCTACGACATCGGACAGGGCGGACGCACCCAAAAGCTCGCCAACGCCCTCGTCGGGGTGTTCTGATTCTTAATCCGGTTGTTGCAGTTTGGTCTGGGTTCTCGTTCAAAGCGGAGCAAGGTCGCCAAGGTCGCCAAGTTTTTTCCTCATCTATCTTGGCGACCTTGACCCAAAACTTGGCACTCTTGGTTCGGTCAGAATGCCTGACACTTCCTCTGGGTCGTGGGTGGAGTTGAGGACTGTGGGATTGTTGTCGAAGTGTCAAGGAGAGTCACCTGCCAAACCCGTTTCAGGCAGCCATTATTTGTTGGGGTATTACTCTAAAGATTGCCAGATTGCCAACATTGCCACTCACACAAGTTGGCAATCTGACCGCTTACAGTTGGCAATCTGAGACATTTCCGCCCACCCACAAGACTACCACATGCGCACTTCTGTATAGTTAGACTCCTCGCCAGTTCCCAGATTCCGTTGGCTGCACCCGGATCGTGGGTAGTGTCTCAGTTTGGTTGTAGCCGGGGTCTGTGACCCCGGACCGGCCTCACAGAGGCCGGCTACAAAAACGGCAAACTGAGACACTACCGGATCGTGGATGAGCTTGGGTGAACCGAACGCGGTGTGGTACGATGCGTTATCGGAGGAGATTTGCATGAAGACGTATCAGATCACGCTGCCGGACGAGCTCGCCGCGTTTGTGGACCGTGTGTTGGCCGAGAAGAAGTGGGACACGGTCGATCACCTCATCATGTACGCGCTGGGCAACGTCGAAGCCGAACTGGAAGCCGACGCCCACCAGGACATCGACGCGCTGAAGAAAGCAATCCAGGTCGGCATCGACCAGGCCGACCGCGGCGAACTCGTCGATGGCGAAACGGTCACGAAGCGGTTGCGGGAGAAACTCGAAGCTGCACGGAAGCAACCGACATGAGCAGCTTCCTCTACACGCCACAGGCGGAAGCCGACCTCGATGCAATCACCGATTACTACGCAGCCAACAACCCCGATGCGGGGATCCGATTGCTCGATGAGATTACGGCCCGCTGCCAACAACTCGCCAATCAACCACGCCAGGGCCGGCCAAGAAACGATCTCGGTTCTGGTATTCGCAGTGTCGTTGTGAGACGCTACATCATCTTCTTCCGTGCCGCTGCGCAGGGAATCGACGTGTTGCGTGTGTTGCACGGTGCCAGAAACATCACGCCCGACATGTTCGACGAGTAACGAGCCTTCGACCCAGTAGAACAGAAAGATGGGGAAACCTCAGCGTCCTCTTGGTCGTTGAGTCGGCATGATTTTTGGTGTTCAGCCGAACACAATCGGATAGCATTTTGTCAGTTCTCAACTTCCGGAGACACTCCAATGACCTCACTCTCACGCCTGGGTGTCGGTTTGATCTTATCCATTCTCACTCTGGGTCTGGCACAGGCCGACGAACCGGCCAAGGCAGAGTTCAAAACCACCTCAATGGAAGCCCTCACCAAAGGTGGGGAGACGTTCGACTGGAGCGATGCAAATTTCCTCGGCAACCTGAAGGGGGAAGATGGTTGGGAGTTGTTACTCACGAGCAACCGAGCCGCACTCTTCCGCAAAACCAAGGACAGCCCGAAGTGGGAGTACAAGGCCGTCAAAGCCAAGAACTCTCCATTCGCCACGCTCGGCATGAAAGACATGGACGCTTTCGCTCTGATCCTCGACCGCATGGCAACTGATGGGTACAGGCCTTGCGCAGTCAGCGAGTTAGGGAACTACATACTGTTCAAGCGTGTTAAGGATGCGAAGCCGGTCAAAGCGGAGTTTCAGACGCTGTTGTGGTCGGATGTCATCAAATCCAAAGTCGCACCGGCTGACAGGTTCAAGGAAAAGGAGTTTGTGGAAACCCTTAACAAGCAGGGAGGGGAAGGTTGGGAAGTGTGTGTTTGCAACATCCACGCCGCCGTGTTCCAGAAGAGTGCGTTGAAGTGGGAACACAAGACCGTGAAGGTTACCAAATCCCCGCTCACCTCGAACTTCGACGTGGACAAAGACGACGAAGCGGCCACGTTCACACTGATCCTGGAGGGGTTGGAGGATAAAGGCTGGAAGCCCTGCGCCTGCGGCTCATACGGACAGGAAATTTTGCTCAAGCGCGAACTCAAGAAGGACAAGAAGGATTAAGGAGTGTCTGCCCGAAATGCTCCGTGCCTGAAGACATTCCGGGCAAACTCCTCTGGTGCGACCCTAAGGGCAGGCATCCTACCAGTGGATAATCCGGTGAAACTTCGCGGAATCATTCCCCCCGTTGTTACTCCGTTCACCGCCGAGCAGGAACTCGACCTGCCCGGACTTCGCAAGCACATCGACCTCATGCTCGCCAAAGGCGTGCATGGGATCTTCGTGCTTGGAACGACGGGCGAGTTCTACGCGATGGATGAAGTCGAGAAGCAGCGGGTGGTCGCGGAGGCGGTTGCTCACGTTGGGAGTCGGTCGCCTGTTTATGTGGGCACCGGAGCAGAGACCACGCGGGAAGTTGTGCGATTAACGAAGATGGCCGAGAAGGAAGGCGTCGTCGGCGTGTCGGTCATTGCTCCTTACTTCATCAAGCCCAATCAGAATGAGTTGTTCGATCACTTTCGGCGAATCGCGGAGAGTACGAAGCTCTCCGTCGTGCTTTACAACAACCCCGCGACGTGCGGCGGGCTGAGTATCGAGCCGGATACCGTCGCCAAACTCGCTGAAGTGCCCAACATCATCGGCATTAAAGACTCCTCCGGCGACTTGCAGAACACCGTCGAGATCATCCGATCCACTCCACGCGAGAAGTTCAGCGTGCTCAACGGTCGAGACACGCTCATCCTCGCCGCGCTTCAGTCCGGAGCACACGGAGCCATCCCCGCATCGTGCAACATCGCTCCGGAGTTGTGCGTCGGCATCTACGAATCGTTCGTGAAGGGTGACATCGAATCCGCGAAGCAATTTCAGTCGCGATTGCACCCGGTTCGCATGGCGATGAGCCTCGGCACCGGGAACAGCGCCGTGAAGGAAGCGATGGCGATTCTGGGACGAAGTGCCGGACCAATGCGCTCGCCGATCATGCCATTTAGCGAAGCACAGAAAGCGAAACTGAAAGGGATTCTCGAAAAGGCCGGGCTTTTGTAGTCCCGCCTTGCCGAGGCGGGCACATTGGCGAACCCCGCCCGCAAGGGCGGTGGGTTCGGAGCCGGAAGCGTCAGCGACGGACTCTTCAAGTGACACCCACCGCCCTTGCGGGCGGGGTTCGCCAAGATCGATTACGGCACCCCGATCTGGGTTACGTTATCCGTTGCCGTGGCGGTGTCTGTTCCCAGACCGCCGCTCAGTACAGCGATGAGCGTTTGCAGTTCCGTCAGCCCGTCGCCGGTCACGTTGAGAGTGAGATTGTCGTCGCCGAACCCGCCGCTCACGACCGCGACGACCTGACCGGTGCTGTCGCCCGCGACATCGACTTCGCCGGTGATGGTGTCGTTGCCGGCTCCTCCCGACAGACTCAGCGCGAAGTAGCCATCGATTTCGCCCGCGGCGGTCCCGGTGATCGTGTCGTTGCCGATTCCGCCCCCCAGCGCGATGGCCAGCACCGCACCGGCGGCCACGTCACAGTTGACCTCCGAGAGCGTATCCGCGCCGGCTGATCCATTGGCGAGGAACGCAAACTGCCCGTTGATGTTGCCGGCCGTGAGAGTTACCGTGTCGTCACCGCTCCCGGCATCGACCAACACCGCCCGTCGGCCCGTCTGGTCGCCATCGAGCGTGTAGTTGACTGTGTCGTTGCCGCCGAAAGTCAGTACCGTCACGGCCTGAATGCCGGTCGCGGTCTCTTCGTCTCCATTGAGACTGGCCGTGATGTTTCCGGCTCCGTCGTCGGTGATGTTCACCGTGTCGGCGCCACCAGTCCCGACAACAACCAAGAGTCCGCCGAGTGTAAAGATGGCGGGGCAGTCCCGCGGCTCCAGATGTTCGCACCCCAGCGCAGCGCGCGGCCTGGCTAACCCGTGCATGTTGCCTCCTGACATGGGCGACACAAATGATGGGGCGAAAGGCGAGAAGGGCGAGAGGCGGGGGGCAAATCGGGCGACATGATGAAAGGGGCGAAGGGCTTGATCCGAAGTAGCTCTGACGGGACACCCAACAATACGCTTCGGAAACCGACCGCGATTCAGAATCCTGATACGCGGTGCTTCAACGGGACAAATTGAAATGAGGTGCGGCTACCTGGATTGCGAACAGAATACGCTATCCACGTCGGAGGGGAAGCGCCTTACCGAAGAATTCACCGTGCGTTCATGCGAGGACACAAGTCCGGTGTGTTGTTCTTGCAACAATGCTTGCGTTGGAGTTCCGTCCGAAACCGTCTTGCTTTTCACCGTCTGGAGGCGGGACTCCAACTGGGTCAGTTCACCTTGACGCGATCGACGAAAATGCGTGCAATCCGCCGTGAAACTTTTGACACTCCGGCGGAGTAAGATAACTTACCAGCGAACCTCTCCTTGCCATCCTTTTCCCGCCAGGGGCTTCCGCCCTCTGTTCCGCGTTACGCGCTGAGGAACTCGTGACTGACCTGTGCCCCTGTGTCTGCTGCAATAACCCGCTCGAACCTGCCCAGCAATTCCGCTTCCTCGTCGAGACGGACAACCTCGGCAACCCGGCGTTCCTCGCTCGAATTCGAACGCTTCCCACCAGAAACGGCAAGCCCGTGCCTGTCTGCAAAGCCTGCCAGACACGGATCGAATCCACCCCGGCCAAGCCCGCGCGCCCTCAGCCAACCCAAGCGCTCACATCGAGCTTGCTTGGCGTGTTCGGAGCACTCTCCCTCGGCCTGTTACTCGGCAGCTTCCTGACTTCGCGCAGCTAAGAAATGACGAAGCCCACCCGATAGTCGGGTGGGCTTCGGTGTATTTGTGGCTCACCAGTGAAGGTCACGGCGCTTCGACGTTCTCTTTCGCTGCCCATTCGCGGAGCATCTTCATTCCGCGAACGTTAATCTGCCTCACACGTTCCTTCGTGATGCCGAAGTGCTGGCCGATCTGTTCCAGGGTCATTTCCTCGGAGCCATCGAGACCAGTTCGCATCCGGATCACTTCTCGCGTGCGGGCGTCCAGATGCTCCAGGAGCCTGTTCACGCGAGCGCGGGCGGCATCGGCCTGGGCAAGAACTTCCTGCTCGTCGGTCCTCACATCCGCCTTCGCTTCAAACAGTTCGTCGTGACCCGTCATGTAGCGCTGCTTGTGCGTCTTCGCGTCCGGAATGCTGCGGGCGAAGTTCTTCATGATCGCCCACGTCGCATACGTGCTGAACTTGTTTCCGCGGCCGTAGTCGAACTTCTCAACGGCACGCATCAGCGACAGGTTCCCATCGCTCACCAGGTCGTCGATGTTCTCGCCGATGGCCAGCTTCTGCTTGGCCTGAGCGTACACGAGCCGTTGGTTGCAGTTAATGAGCAGATCGCGGCAGTCCCGAATGCCCTCCTTGAGATTCTCGACCTGCAAGAGCTCCTGCACTCGTGCCTTCGCTGGGTCGAGCCTCTCTTGCAGCTTGTGAAGCTGGTGTTTCAGGAAGTTCATCTTGCGGAACATGTGCTGCTCTTGTTCCTTATCCAAGAGCGGCCATTCGTAGAGGTGTGCCATGTGAGGCGGCACATCCT
>JAKEEV010000507.1 GCA_022616395.1 Planctomycetia bacterium
AGCGTTGTTCGGTTTCGCCGATGGCTCGGTGCGATTCATTCGCGACAGCGCCGATCCAGCACAAGTCCGCTGGCTCGCTGGCCGCAACGATGGCGTCGTGGTGAACGTGGAGTAGCGAACCTCCTCCGGGGTTTGGGTGTCCGTGCGGATGTTTTGGCCTCACGCATCTGAATCCCGGAGTGCCTATGCACGACGAAGACGGCTTTTTATCCGCGATCCGCTTAACGCCCGCTGATGACATAGCCCGACTTGTTTTCGCTGACTGGCTTGACGAACAAGACGACCCGACCTGCAAAGCCAAAGCCGACTTCATCCGCCGCGAACTACGGATGGATGGGGAAGATCCAAACCAACTCCAGCAACTTGCCTCATTCCTCGACCGCGACTGGCTCGCGATTGTGAGCCACCCAAAGCTCGAAGCCTGCCGGTCAGTAGACGAAGTGGAATGCCCGAAGCAGTGGGCGAGGCTCACGCCGACCGAGAACCCGCGACTCCGCTTCTGTGGAAGTTGTCAGAAACCTGTCCGCTACTGCGACTCGCTTGCGGTTGCTCGTGACCACGCCAGGCTGGGTAACTGCATCGCGGTGAGTCTTGCTCTGGTCCGCGAGGTCGATGATTTATCGTCGCCAGTCGGCGAGCCGCAGATCGGAGATGTTCACTTCGTTTCGGAAGTGATCCAGCGACACCGCCTGTTGCCCCGATCTCGACCCCCTGTCCAACCGCCACCCCCAGACGAACCAACTGAAGACTTGCCGCCACCTCCGCGCGAACCGCGCCGCCAGAAAACCCGGTGTCGAAATCGCAACATCGAGCGCGAGAACTGGGAGGAGATGGAGTAGCGAATAGCGAGAGTTATCCGCTAACGTGTCCGGTAGAGATTCAAACTCCCCTTTTCTCCACCGGAGGCGATCATGCACGACGAGGACGATTTCCTCCGCAAACTCCTGGAGAACCCGGCCGACGACACCACACGCATGGTGTACGCCGACTGGCTCGACGAACGCGGAGACGACCAGAGCAAGCTGAAGGCCCAGTTTCTGCGCGTCACCGTGCGCCTGATGGGACCGATTCAGCGGCACGGCTGGCGTAGCGCCCGGAAGAAGGAACTTCAACAACTGGCCGCGAAACTCCCAACGGAGTGGCTTGCGGTCGTGAGCCGAGTGCGAGTCGAGAACTGCCCGCGTGCGCGAGCCAAACAGACCGAGGAATTCGCGGGGCACTACGGGATTCGCTTCAGTTTCATCTGCGAGAAGCGCTGGGACGAACTGACCGCGACCGACGAGAACACGACCATGAGGTTCTGCGAAGGCTGCCAGCAACTCGTTCACTATTGCGAGACAATCGATCAGGCCCGCGAACAGGCGTGGCAGGGCCACTGTGTCGCGGTGAGTCTTGGCGTGATCCGCGAGGGCGGGGATTTGGAACCGACCAGGTGGCTCACGCTCGGCCGACCGGGGATTATCTGAGATCGACGCCGCCGAAACCTTTCAGGTCGTCCAGTCTTCGGCCTGGAGGCCGGGCACCTGTTCGTAGTCGCGCAAGTTTCGGGTGATGAGTATCGCGGAGTTGGCCAGCACAATGGACGCGATGCGAAGATCCATCGTGCCGATCCGCACCTTCGCGGCCTTCAGTCGCTTGAATTCGGCCACGGCGCGGTCGTCGAACAGCAGCACGGCACGATTGCCGAAATCTTCAAGCATCTCATTCAGTCGCCGGGTGGCTGTCGCGTAGTCTTCTGGTTTCTTCGCCTTCGCGCAGGAAGCCATCCAACCGCGCATTTGCTCCTCGAACGACACGATCGTCACATACACTTCCTGCTCACACGTGGCGAGTCGTGCTTCCAGGCGTGCGTACTGGTCACCTTTTCTGCACTGGTGAAGAGTCAGCACATCCGTGTCAAGCACGACCATTCTTCACCGGGGCCTTCGGCTTTCGTGGAGTTGTTTTCTTCTTTGGCTTCGGTCGGAGCGATTCGCGGTATTCGCGACCGAGCCGGACGACTTCTTCAAATCCCGGCTCGTCGGCGAATCGCCCCGCGTGAGCCAGCACCCACTTCGGATCGGCCTTGTTCGGCTTCGCGGATTGCGATTTCAGTTCTCGCACCTCGACTTCCAGAGCCGCGATCCGCTGTTCCAGTTCTGCCAGCGTCATTTCACTTTCCTCCTTCGTGTCCCTTCATTCTAACTCAGCCCTTCAGCGTTCAACAGGTCGAGGCTTGCCTCGAACGCGGTCACTGTGTGGTCGATCACGTCGTCGGTGTGTTCGCAGGTCGTCATGCCCGCGAAGCCCCACCAGTCCACGCCATTCAAGAGCATCGCCTGACGAAGAGCGTAGAACTGCTTCATGTTCTTCGGCCCATCCAACTTGTTCACATCGCCATCAAACGGAACAAGACAGTCGTTGTCGCCCGCGGAAGTGCTCGGACGCGCTCCGCGATAGCCACTCACCACGCGAACCATGCTGAAGTCGCCATACGCCACCCACGGCCAGTCTCGTGACTCGAAGAGTTCGTTCAGCTTGTTGCGAAGCCTCCGACCAGCGGCGTTCGCCTTCGTCGAGGGTTCACCTGTCGCCACGCGCTTCAAGGTCGCGACTCCGGCGGCGGCCGAGAGCGGATTGGCGTTGTAGGTGCCGGGGTGACGCATCTTCGGCTTGCCCGGACGCGGTTCGATGAACGCCAACACATCCGCCCGCCCAGCAACACATCCGCCGGGCAATCCGCCCGCGAGAATCTTCGCGAGCGAAGTGAGATCGGGAATCACGCCATAAAACGCCTGCGCTCCTCCGGGCGAGACGCGAAAGCCCGTAATGACTTCGTCGAAGATCAACAGGCGATTGTGTCTCGTGCAGATTTCACGCAAGCCTTTCAGAAACGGCCCGCGAATCGGAACTGTTCCCCAGTGTCCGCCGGTCGGCTCCAGGATGATCGCGCCGATTTGCGGATCGGACTTCAGCGTGTCTTCCACGCGGTTGAGGTCATTCGGAGGAATCGCGACGCAGTGACTCGCGACCGCGTCCGGTACTCCGGGCACACCAGGAGCGTCGTAAGGATAATCCGCGCCGACCGCGACATAATCGTGCCAGCCGTGGAAGTGCCCGTGGAACTTCAGGAACTTCGCGCGGCCCGTGTAGAGTCGCGAGAGCCGCAGAGCCATCAGCGTGGCTTCCGTTCCGCTGCCGGTGAAGCGCACACGTTCAGCGCTGGGCAGAAGCTTGCGAACGAGTTCTCCCCACTCGATTTCCAGATCGTGACACGCTCCGAAGTGCGTTCCCTTTGCCATCTGCTCCTGAACGGCCTTCACAACGTCATCGGGACCGTGGCCGAGCAGGTGCGAACCGTGCCCGACGAAGTAGTCGGTGAGCTTGTGGCCGTCCACATCCCACTTGTGAGCGCCCTTGGCGTGCGTGATGTAGACGGGAAACGGTTCCATCATGCGTGCGTCGTGAGTCACGCCACAGGGGAATAATCCCTTCGCGGACTCGAAGCGCTGTTTGGAACCAGCGAACTCTGCTGTATAGCGTTCGGCAAGCGTTTGTGTCGCGGTCGCGGGCATGGCAACCTCACGAATAGTTTTTGGGTTGCCGTTATCGTAGATGGGAATGCGGAAACGGTCAGCCCGCGACTTCCGCAAGATCGGAAGCCGCGGGCGTTCGGATGGGTTCAGTGAATCGCGCGCGGAGCGGTCCACGCCGACCCGAATCGTGTCAATTCGTCCTCACCGGCAGAGTCGAGAGTTTCTCCTTCAAGATGTCCTCGAACACAATCGGGTAGAGTTGCGTGAGCTTCGGCAGGGGATAGTACGCCAACAGAACGTGAACCTGTCCCTGGTTGCCAAGTCCGCGCCCGGCCGGAGTGCGAATCTGGAAGTTCGTCGGCGTCGGCGGACCGCCCCTGGTGATCGCGGGGAGTGTCTTGGGAGGAAGACTCATGCCCGATTCCGACGCGAGCCGCTCGATGTGAGCTTTGCGAATCGCGGAACGATACTTCACGATGTCTCCGCCGGAATCGCTCATCGCCAGCTTGCGGATGTCCGTGGCCCACTTCGCTTCGCGGAGAAACTCCTGCGCATCGAGCGGACCGGCAACCGCGTGAAACACGGTCCCATCGTTGAGGCAGAAATACGCAGCCACGTTCCCGCCGACCTTCCTCCCGCCGATGATCTGGAACGTCCCGACTTTCTGGTACGAAGCCTCGAAGTTCTCGCTGATGAACTGACCAACCGCGTCATCCGACAGTGCCCCCGCACGGAGGGCTTGAGCGTTGTTTCACGTAAAGCCGGGGTCGTCAAAATCACCCGAGAGATGGAGCACGAAGAGCATCTTCTTCGCCTTGCGGGATTCGTCCGCGGCGTCCACGACTGTTGGGTGGAAGCGAATCTTGGTGTCGAAGGTCTTGCATCGGTCAGCGGGCATCAGTTCGCTTGCCGGGAGTTTGAAATCGGTGGCGGACGCACTGGCAAGCGGGTCGGCGGGAGTGACCACCGGCACCACGATCGGCATCGGAACAAGTTCGCTGCGGACAACGACTTCTCGCGGCTCTGGAGCGACTTCAATAGCTGGCGGTGGTGGAATCGGCTCCGTTGGCCCGATGAGAGCAACTTCGGCCAGCGAGGGAGCCGCGCTCGATGCGGGCTTCCACGCCACGAGCATGCCGAAGATGAACGTCCAGACTGGCAGAGCGACGGCCGCAACCAGCCGCCAGTCCACGAGTTTGCAATAGCACTTCAAAAACGCGAGTGTGGACGACATAGAACCGCTCCAGAAGTGAAGGGCGGCAGCATCATCCGATGAAACGAAAACCCCGACCCGGCCGTTGGTCGGGTTTGCGGAATTTTTCTGCGGATCGACGAACGGAACGCGGTGAGGGGGAAGTCTTGCGCGGGTCTGGGCGAACCCCGCCCGCAAGGGCGGTGGGTGCGCTGGCAGCAACCAACACCCACCGCCCTTGCGGGCGGGGTTCGCCACAACCTGTTACACCCCGCGTTTGTTCGGATCCCAAATGTACTTGTGCATCTGGAGTTGCATTCGCACGCGATGTAAACCCGACTCCAGCAGCCAGTCGGCCAATTCCACCGGCTTCACCGCGTCGAAGACGCAGCTCACAAGGCACTGAAAGCGTTCGTCGAGGCGGTGTTCGCGAATCACGCTGGCGGTCCAGTTCCAGTCATTGCGTGAAGCAATCACGAACTTGATCTGATCGGTCGGCTTCAAACAAGCGAGATTCGCCCAGCGGTTGCGGTGACTCTCCCCGCTGTCGGGGCACTTCAAGTCCATGATGGTGTGTACGCGCCGATCGACTTCGCTCAGATCATGCGCTCCGCTTGTTTCAAGCAATACCGTTTTCCCCATGTCGCACAGTTCCGTCATGAGTGGGAACACGTCTGGCTGAAGCAAAGGCTCGCCTCCGGTGATTTCCACAAGCGGGCTACCGAAGTAGAGCGCCTTCTCCAACACCGAGGCACGACTCATCCGCTCGCCTTGAGCGAATGCGTGAGGAGTGTCGCACCACTTGCACCGGCTATCGCACACCGCGGTGCGAACAAACACGCACGGCAGACCGGCGAAGGTCGATTCGCCCTGCACGCTCTGGTAAATCTCGTGGATGAACAACTCGCCCGGCGGAAGGTCACGCAGAAGAGCGACTCGATGCGCAACCTCCGGCGGAACTTCCATCAGTGGAATCGTCTTTAATTCACTCATCATCTCTATCTTAGCGTTTCCAGGTGAAGCCTGTGCATGGCTGGTGTTTGGGCTAAAGGCCACTCAGACACCGCCCAAACACCAGATGCACATCCTTCACCTGGAAACAGGCTTAGCAGACCGGAAAACGGTTGCGATTCGGTCGCGGCGGGGTTATACACCCCACTTCCACGAGAACTACGACCGGTTCAGACTCGAAGCCCGACTCGAAGGAGGCGCAAGGATGCGACTCTCATTCACCCTTTCACTGACCGCGCTTGCGTTTGGAACGTTCGCCTTCTCTCAACCGCCCGCGCCCCCGAAGGATTCCGTCGCGGCCACGGTCAACGGCGAGAAGATCATGCTTTCGGAAGTCGATGCCGTACTGAGGGCCACGCTTCCACTGACACCGCTCAACGCCGCTCAACAGCGCCAGATGCGCACCGAAGTGCTGACCGACCTGGTTGACGACGTTCTCTTGCGACAATACCTCCGTAAATACGGCCCGAAGGTCGATCCATCCGAGATCGATTCACAACTGAAAGCCTTCGGCGAGAAACTCAAGCAAGAAGGGAAGTCGCTCGCGGACTTCTACAAGCAAACTGGCCAGACCGAAGCTCAGGTGCGCGAATCCTGGCTGATCGCGATGCAACTGACCGGTTACGTCAAGAGTCTCGCCACCGAGGAGCAACTCAAAGCCTACTTCGCGGCCAACAAGGATCACTTCGACCGCGTGCAAGTGAAAGTCAGGCACATTGTTCTGCGCGTCCGGAAAAACGCAACGCCCGTCGAACGTGCCGCGGCGAAGGAAAAACTCGAAGCGATCCGCTCTGAGATCGCGGCCGGCAAACTCGACTTCGCGATGGCCGCCAGGAAACACTCTCAGTGCCCAAGCGGACCGACCGGCGGAGGCATCGGGTTTATCTTCCGCAAGAACGGATTCATGGACGAAGCATTCTCGAAGGCGGCGTTCGCGCTCAAGCCGGGCGAACTGAGCGGAGTGGTCGAAACCGAGTTCGGCTTCCACATTCTGCAAGTGACCGACCGCAAACCCGGCACACCAACGACCTACGACAAGTCCGCGACTGACGTTCTCGACACCTATAGCGACGACTTCCGAGTTGAGTTGATCGCGAAGTTGCGAAAGCAGGCTCAAATCGCGATTACGGTGCCGTGACGTTTGGCGAACCCCGCTGGCAAGGGCGGTGGGTCGAGGCGAACCCGACCCGCAAGGGTCGCGGGTCCACACCCCTTGCGGGCGGGGTTCGCCAAACACCGAGTTTGTGACACTTTTCACTTGCCTCTCTGTGTGTGGGTCGTGTTAAATGACTTCTCGGCATTCCAAACCTTGCGGGGAAGTGTCATGCCCGCCAAGCTCTTTGACCTCACGGGCCGAGTTGCTCTGGTAACAGGCGGAAACAAGGGGCTGGGCAAGGCGATGGCTCGCGGGTTTGCCGAGGCCGGGGCAGACGTGATCATTGCCAGCCGCCACGGAGACGAACTCAAGTCGGCACTTGCGGAAATCCTGGCCGGAACGGGCGGTCGCGGGGATTATCTGGTGACAGATGTTTCCAGGCGGGAAGATGTCAAGAAGTTGGCAAGTTTCGCGTTAGAGAAGATGGGGCGTGTTGACATCCTGGTGAACAACGCCGGGATGAACGCCCCGCAAGCGATTGACGGGATCACGGACGAGACTTGGGATCGCGTGCTGGAAGTGAATTTAAGTTCGGTGATGGCTCTCACGCGTGCTCTGACTCCTCAAATGAAGGAGCGGAGGTGGGGTCGGGTGGTACATATTTCCTCGGTCATGGCCCAAGTGTCGAAGGAGAAGCGGAACGTCTATTCCGCGACGAAGGCGGCTCTGATTGGGATGGCGCGTGCGAGTGCTTTGGATTTGGGGCCGTTCGGAGTGACGGTGAACTGCATCGCTCCGGGTCCGTTCCTTACGGACATGCCGATGTCGGTGCTTTCGGATGCGGAAAAACAGGCGTTTGCCGAGCGAACAGCGCTGGGGCGCTGGGCACAACCGAGCGAACTGGTCGGGCCTGTGCTAATGTTGTGTAGCGACGCTGGGAGTTACGTCACCGGTCAGGTGTTGTTTGTGGACGGCGGATACCTGGCGCGCTGAACCGAATCAGAGCCGCGACCGTCAGGGAGCGATCTTGGTTCAGCGCTCCCGTTCGGCAAGTCAGGGAGCGATCTTGGTTCAGCGCTCCC
>JAKEEV010000508.1 GCA_022616395.1 Planctomycetia bacterium
GATGCGAAACCGGAATCGCTTTACGCGGGCGGCGTCATCTCCCGTATCCTGATGGCACCCTCGCGTTCCAGGAAAACTCGCATGGCCATCGACGTGGCGGGCATCGCCAACCGCATCATCGCGAACATCGAGAAGGTGATTATCGGCAAGCGTCAGCAGTTGACGCTTGCCGTCGCGGCTTACTTCTCCGAAGGGCACATCCTTTTGGAAGATGTGCCCGGCGTGGCGAAGACGATGCTCGCGCGCGCACTCGCTCGCAGCGTCGGCTGTACCTTCAAGCGCCTCCAGTGTACTCCGGACTTACTTCCGACCGATGTGACCGGAGTGAGTGTCTTCAACCAGAAGACCGCGGAGTTCGAGTTCCGCCCCGGTCCGGTGTTCGCGCAAACACTCCTCGCGGACGAAATCAACCGCGCAACTCCGCGCACCCAAGCAGCTCTCCTGGAAGCGATGGCCGAGCGCCGCGTGAGCGTTGATGGGCAAACTTACCTCCTCAAGCCCCCGTTTCTGGTGCTCGCGACTCAGAATCCCATCGACCAGGAAGGCACGTTCCCGCTCCCGGAGGCTCAGCTCGACCGCTTCCTCGTTCGGCTGAGTCTTGGCTATCCGAGCATGGAAGAAGAATCAAAGATGCTCACGCGACTCCAGCACGCCCACCCCATCGAAGACTTGAAGCCTGTGGTGAGCGCTGAGGACGTGATCGCGGCCCAGGAAGCGATTCGAGACATCCACGTTGACGAAAAAGTGAAGCGGTACATCCTGGAAATCGTTCACACGAGCCGCGAGAACGAAGACGTGTTGCTTGGAGGAAGCCCGCGAGCGTCAATCGCGCTGTTCCGTACCGCTCAGGCTCTCGCCGCGGTCACCGGACGCGACTTCGCGCTACCCGACGATGTGAAGAAGATGGCGACCCCGGTTCTCGCTCACCGCTTGATCCTGAAGCCCGAAAGTCGACTCCGCAAGCGCACTCCCGGCGCAGTGGTGAAGGATCTGGTCGATGATGCGAAGGTGCCGATCACGGACAGACAGAAGGCGACCCAAGAGGACTATTTTTCCTGATTCCAGAGCACCTCATGTGGTGGATCGTCGTCGTATTCTTGCTGATCGGAGTCGCGATCGCGCTCAAGGCGGGCCTGGTCGCGTTCGCCGGGTATGTGTTGCTTGGCGTATACCTGCTGTCAAGGTATCTGGCGCGCAGATGGGTGCGCGATCTCAGCGCCAAGCGCGAGTGCAATGCCACTCCGCGCGAAGTGGGTGAAACGACGGAGGTGACCGTTACGCTCACCAACACCGGCTCGATTCCGATTGCGTGGGTGCTGGTCGAAGACTTGATTCCTGACTTCGCGGTGAAGGCCCGCACTCCGCGCCTGACGGTGAAAGGCAAGCGCGTTTTCGTTGCAACTCTTCGCGGAAAGCAAACCAGGACGATCAAGTACAAAGTGACGTTCGCCATGCGCGGATACTATCCGCTCGGCCCGACGTTACTCGAAACGGGCGACGTGTTCGGGCTGCACCGGCGGCATCGCGTCATCGGTAAGCCTGTCTATGTGATGGTCTACCCTAAAGTCGTTCCACTACCCAAGTACGATTTCGCCTCTGAACGGCCTATCGGAGAAGTGAGACTTCAGAATCGCTTGTATGAAGACCCGACGCGCACAGCAGGCGTTCGGCAATATGTGATGGGCGATCCACTTCAGCGCGTTCACTGGAAGGTCACCGCCCGCACGGGCCAACTGCATTGCCGCATCTACGAACCCACCACGCTCGCGGGTGCAACAATCCTGGTGGACTTTCACTCCGATGGCTATCACAAGCGCGGAGAACCTCACCGCTCTGAACTCGCTGTCACCGCGGCCGTCAGCCTTGCTTACGCCGTTTCGATGCTGAATCAGCAGATCGGACTGGCCAGCAACGGACGCGACGCGGCCGACCGCATTCGCGAAGAGTCACTGGTGAAGGAACCACAAGGCTCTGAGGGATACGCGACACGAGACGAAGCGCGTGAACGCTTCGAGCTGAACGAAGAAAGCGACCGCATTCGGCCCGTTGTGGTGGAAACGCGCCGCGGGTTCGATCAGTTCCAGCAGATTCGCGAGGCTCTTGCACGCCTGGAGCTATCCGATGCGCTCACCTTCGCGCAACTGGCTCTGGAAATGTCCGCGCGCATTCCGCGAGACGCAACTGTGATCGCCGTTCTTCCGCGCGTGCCCGTCGAAACCGCCATCGCGCTTGGCACGATGCGAAGACAGGGATTCGCCGTGACCGCGATCCTGATCGGGCTGGACGACAGCGAAAAGCTTGAGGCGCACGGCCGCTTACTGGCCGAAACCGTGCGCGACATTCGTTATGTGAACACACCGGAGGAACTGGCGAACCTCGGCGGGAACACCGCGACACCCGGTCCGGCCGCCTACGCGGTCGATATACCACTCGCATGAGCCGTGCCCGCATTCTTGCCTTCGCCCAACTGTTGCGATTGCCGAACGTGTTCACCGCGTTCGCGGACATCGCGCTTGGCACCTGCGTCGGCTTCGCGCTGTTGCCGAGCGTACCCTTCGAGTTCTGGGCCGGCTCTGCACTTCTTGCTCTCTCTTCGGGATGTCTCTACCTCGCGGGGATGGTGTGGAACGACTACTTCGACTTCGCCGAAGATTTGAAAGCGCGCGCATTCCGCCCGCTGCCTTCGGGTCGTGTGGGGAAGGGCACTGCGATTGTGCTGGGCGTGCTGCTCTTCGCGGGCGGTGTATCACTCGCGGGCGCGGCCGGAATGCAAGTGCAAGGTGAATGGAATCACGAACCCCTGGCTTATGCAGTCGGTATCGTCATCATGGTCCTCTGCTACGATGGCGGCTTGAAACGAACTCCGATCGGTCCAATCTCGATGGCCTCGTGCCGGTTCTTGAATGTCTTGCTTGGGCTATCGCTGATCCCCGAAGCTGCATTCACGACCGAGCTACGCATCTACCTCGCGGGTGTGGTGGGTCTCTACATCGTCGGCGTGACGTGGTTTGCTCGCACTGAGGAGGGGAAGAGCCGCAAGCGCGATCTGGCTCTGGCCGCGAGTGTCATCGGGCTGTCACTCGTGCTTGCGCTTGTTCTCCGCGGCAAGCTCCCGTCGACTTCCGGTACGGTCGCATTCCCTTATCTACTCGTCGGTTTCGGCTTCCTCATCGGAATCCCAATTGCCCGCGCCATCGCTTCCCCCGGCCCGCGTGAAGTGCAATCCGCGGTCAAGCGCTGCGTGCTGGGGCTTGTTGTTCTCGACGCGGTACTCGCAACGATGTTCGTCGGTCTGCCGGGGTTGCTCATCCTTTTGCTGTTGCCCCCCGCGCTCTGGCTCGGAAAATGGATCTACTCAACCTGACACCCGGAGAGTTTATCATGTCAACGGATCGTCGCACTTTTTTGCTTACTGGAGG
Source organism: Planctomycetia bacterium (assembly GCA_022616395.1). Taxonomy (GTDB): domain Bacteria; phylum Planctomycetota; class Planctomycetia; order Gemmatales; family Gemmataceae; genus Gemmata. The sequence goes on from JAKEEV010000508.1 coordinate 3,420, forward strand.
AGCTGCTGTGGCCGCGAGTTTGATTCCCGAAACTGTACGCGCTGACGTCAATGAAGACGCCGACGCGGTCCTGAAGGATCACGTCGCGAAGCTCCGCCCGCTGGAGATTGGAGCCAATGAAGCGTGGTGGAAGGCGAATATCAGCGGCAACGACGAAGACTTCGCCAGGAAGGAAGAGGCTCAGAACAAGATCGACGCTGCGCTCTCCGACAAGAAGATGTTCGAGCGTGTGAAACCACTGAAGGCCGCTGCCGACAAGGGCGAGATCAAGGATCCGCTCGTCGCTCGGCAAATTCAGCTCATCTACTTGCAATACCTGGAGAAGCAAGTCGCTCCGGAGTTGCTCAAGAAGATCACCGCGAAGGCCAACGCGGTCGAACAGTCGTTCAACGTCTTCCGCGCGAAGGTGGATGGGGAAGAGATCGCCGATAGCAAGGTTCGCAGCACGCTGAAGCAGTCGGTCGATTCCGAATTGCGAAAAAAGGTGTGGGAAGCAAGCAAGCGCGTTGGTGCAGTGGTCGAAGCGGACCTCGCGGAATTGGTGAAGCTTCGCAACGAGGCCGCGACTCAGCTTGGCTTCAAAAACTTCCACGCGATGATGCTCACACTCAGCGAACAGGACGGCACGGAACTCATCGCACTCTTTGATGACCTCGACAAACTCACGAAGGAGCCTTTCACAGCGGCCAAAAAGGACATCGACGCGCGATTGAGCAAGAAACTGGGCGTGAAGGTCGATGAACTGATGCCGTGGCACTATCACGACCCGTTCTTCCAGGAATCGCCTGCCGTCTTTGATGCGAACCTCGACGCACCGTACATCAAAGCGGATTTGCTCAAGCTGTGCTCCACCTTCTATTCGGGGATCGGTCTTCCCATTGATCGCGTGATCGCGCGCAGCGACCTCTACGAAAAGAAGGGCAAGTCTCCTCACGCCTTCTGCACTGACATTGATCGCGAAGGCGATGTGCGGGTGCTGGCGAACATCGTCAACAACGAATACTGGATGGGGACAATGCTCCACGAACTCGGCCACGCGGTCTACTCGTCTATGAACATTCCGCAAACGCTGCCATACTTGCTGCGCGCGGAAGCGCACATCCTCACCACCGAAGGAGTCGCGATGCAGTTCGAGCGCTTCAGCAAGTCGCGCGCGTGGCTCGACAAGATGGGCGTGAAAGTCGAGAACGCGAAGGCATTCGACGAAGCCGCCGCGAAAGTGCAACGCAACCAACTGCTCATATTCAGCCGCTGGTGCCAGGTGATGCTGAGGTTCGAGAAGAGCATGTACGAGAACCCGAATCAGGATCTCAACAAGCTCTGGTGGGAGAATGTGGAGAAGTATCAGCAGGTGAAGAAGCCGAAGGATCGCAATGCGCCGGACTACGCGGCGAAGATTCACATTTGTAGCGCGCCGGTGTACTACCACAACTACATGATGGGGCAACTCTTCGCCTCTCAGGTTCACCATGCGCTTGCGAAAGATCTCTATGCCCGCGAGCCAAGCACGGTGATCTACGTCGGAGACAAGCGCGTCGGGGACTTCATGAAGAAGAAAGTCTTCGACCCAGGTCGCTCGAAGACGTGGAAGGAACTCACAAAGTTCGCCACCGGCGAAGAGCTAAACCCGAAGGCGTTCGCGAAAGATTTCCAGGCAAGCTGACATCTCACCTCTAGACCGCCGGAACGCTCGGCGGTCCGCTGAACAGCCACACTCCAAGCGTACACGCGGGCGACGAGCGCCGCCGGAGTCCTGCCGTTATCAGCTTTGAACACAAGTTCAGTTAATTCTTACTCGACAAGTGATAAATCACTTCCGTCGTGCGAGTGGCGCGATGCCAGGATGCGCCACCGAGCGCGGCTTTCCGGTCGCGCGGAGTGTTCCTTCCTCTCCCAGGAGTAAGTGGTATGGATCGTCGAGAAATGTTCGCGGCGCTGGGCGCACTGGGTGCAGTGCCGGTGTGTGGCGTGGGTCCATCGGCTGCCGCTCACGATGGCAAGGACGGGCCGCTGGCCAAGCCGCACTTCCACGTCTGCGGCATTCA
>JAKEEV010000509.1 GCA_022616395.1 Planctomycetia bacterium
CTCGGCGAGTTCGGTCGCACGCCAAAGATCAACAAAGACAGTGGCCGCGACCACTGGTCCAATGCAATGAGTGTCTTGTTCGCCGGTGGCGGCGCGCCGGGCGGAACCGTGGTCGGCGCCACCGACAAGAAGGGCTTTGCCGCAATCGAACGCGTGCTCGCGCCAGAGAACTTCGTCTCGACTGTCTACACAAAGCTCGGCATCGACCCCGCGAAGATTCTCTACATGCCCAACGGCCGCCCAACCCACCTCGTCAGCGACCCGGCACCAATCAAAGAACTGATGGGGTAAGCAAAGACAGAATGGCCACAAAAACGCACAAAAGGCACAAAATGAAGACCAGAACGAACTCATTTCTTCTGTCTTCTCTTTTGTGCCTTTTGTGCGTTTTTGTGGCCATTGGTTCTTCTGCTTCCGCGGCTCCTCCCACTCTCACCTACCTCCATCCCGCGGGCGCGCAGAGCGGCACGACGGTCGAAGTGACCGCTGCGGGTACGCTCGATGCGTCCACGAAGGTGTGGGCAAGCGGCACGGGCGTGTCGGTTGAAGTGAGCAAGGAGAAAGGTAAGCTCAAGGTCACGGTTCCAAAGAACACGATCCCCGGAACGTACTGGCTGCGAGCGCACAACGCCGAAGGAGCCAGCACACTGCGGCCGTTCATCGTGGGCACACTTCCCGAAGTGACAGAGAAAGAACCGAACGACGAGTTCAAGAAGCCGCACGCTCTGGAAGGCTCGTCGGTCACCGTCAACGGCAAACTGGAGAAAGTCGGCGACGTCGATTGCTTCGCGGTGAACTTGAAGAAGGGGCAAACGCTTGTTGCTGCTCTGGAAGCCAACCACACGCTGCGTTCCCCGATGGACGGGATGCTGCAAATTCTCTCCGATGGTTTCGTACTCGAAGAGAACAACGACTTCCACAGCCTCGACCCACAACTCGCGTTCACGGCGAAACGCGACGGCACTTACATCGCCCGCGTCTACGCCTTCCCCGCGACACCCGATTCAGCCATCCGCTTTTTCGGCTCGGAAGCGTGCGTGTATCGACTCACACTCACAACCGGTGCATTCGCGGACTTCCCGGTCCCACTGGCACTCAGTCAGCAAGGCCCGTGGCGCGTGGAAGTGGAAGGGTGGAATCTCACTCCTCAATCGCACAAGCTCTCGTTCGCATTCGACGACCGATTCGGCAAAGCGTTCGGAGGCGATCTGGCAAACTCACTTCGCGTCAGAAGCGAGTCTCACCCCACTTACGGCCTGAAGATCACCGAACCGCTCAAGCCGCCGTTCTCCGCGACCGGACGCATCGAGAAAGCCAAAGGCGAAGCGCTCTTTACGCTCGACGCGAAGAAAGGTCAGGCGCTGACGCTCCAAGTGGAAAGCCGCTCGCTTGGGCTGGCGGTCAATCCGGTCATTCGCGTGCTGGATCAGGACAAGAAGCAACTTGCACGCGCTGAACCCGGCAAACTGAACACAGACAC
>JAKEEV010000510.1 GCA_022616395.1 Planctomycetia bacterium
CCGTCGCTGACGCTTCCGGCTCCAATGAAGCACCGTCGCTGACGCTTCCGGCTCCAATGAAGCACCGTCGCTGACGCTTCCGGCTCTGATTGTCTGGCCCGAACTTCTCCTGCTGCTTGACCGTAATTGGGGAAGCACCTAGCGTGATACCACACTCGCACTTGCGTTTTTCGTTTCCGTTATTCCCGAGGTTGTCGTGAAGCTGTCCGCACCACCGCCCCCTCCACCGCCACCCGAACAGCCCGCGCCCGGCGAACAGCCCGAGCCGAACGACCCCAACGCCAACGCCAATGCCAACGCGAACGCCGGCCCCAGCGCTGATGCGAATTTCAACGCTCCCAGCATGCCAGTGCCGAGCGAAATCGTGCCGACTGATCCGAATGCCCCGGCACCGGTCTCGCCCGCGAACAGGCCGCTCGCGTGGCCGAGCTGGTTCTCCGGCGTGGACTCAACGCTTGTCGGTCTGACTGTTCTCTTGGCGTTCATGGCCGCGTCGTTTGTCGCTCGCAATTCGGACGTGTGGTTGCATCTGGCCGCCGGCAAGAGGCTCTTTGCGGGTGAATACACCCCCGGCAGCGATCCGTTCAGTTACAGCGCTACGGATCGCGGGTGGGTGAACCACAGTTGGTTGCTCGATGCCATCGCGTATCTGCTCTACGGCGGGAAGGGCGCGGTGCTGGTCGCCGCGAAAGCGCTTGTCGTGGCGGGCGCGTTCGGGTTACTGATCGCCATCCGCCGACCGAAGTTCCCGCTCTGGCCGTGGGCGGCAGTGACGTGTATCGCGATACTCGCGGCGGCTCAGTACCTCATCCTTCGGCCCACTGTTGTCTCGATGCTTCTTTTGGCGGTCACGCTCTACCTTGTGTTTCGCATGCCACACAAGCCAGACTCGTGGCGCTTTCCGATTGCCATCGGCATCACGTTCTGGCTCTGGGCCAGTTGCGATCAGTGGTTCTTCCTGGGTCCGCTGGCTCTGGCTCTGTTGATCGTCGGCGATTTGATTCAGACCTATGTGCTCAACAGGCCAGAAGACCCGGACACCGATCCGGAAAGCGAACCGCTCGGCCGGCTCCCCGACACGACGACGCTGGCAAAAGCGCTGGGGATTGGCCTGTTAGCCTGCATGCTCACTCCCCACCACATTCGCGTGTGGGAGTTCCCGATGGAGCTTGTGGGAGCGGAAGGGGCAGAGGTGGACCCGCACCTGTGGCGAGTTCTTTTTTCTCCCCTCGACGACGTCTACCGAGACAACGCGGGTCTGGGGGCCAACCTCAACGGGCTGGCCTACGCGGTCTTGTTCGTGGGGGGTGGGGCGGTGCTCGGTTTCGGAGTCGGGCGGTTGCGAGTGTCTCACATCGCGCTGTGGCTGGGGTTCGCGATCCTGAGCCTGATTAGCATCTACGCGATTGCCTTTTTCGCCATCGTCGCGGTGCCGCTGATCGCCTCACAACTCAATGCATTCAGCACGAAAATCGAACTAAAGACCTGGGGCGATCCGAAAAGCCGGCTGATACTGCTCGGCTCATCGGGCGGGCGGCTTCTCAGTGTGATCGCTGTTTGCGCGCTGTGCGTGCTGGCCTATCCCGGCTGGGTGCATCCCGACCCGCCCAGCCCGGTGTATGCCCGTCGCGTGGCGTGGGAGGTCGAGCCAGATGTGGGGATGGTGAAAGCGGCTGAGCAGATTCAGCACTGGCGGGAGAACGAACAACTCCCCGACGACGCCCGAGGCGTGATCGCGCATGTCGATCTGGCAAACTACATCGCCTGGTTCGCGCCCAAGGAGAAGGTGTTTTTCAACGGTCGGTATTCCCATCACAACCGGGAACTGGCCGACTATCTGACGGTGCGCAAGGGGTTGGGGCTGATCCGCACCCCCGACGAGTTGCCCAACCCGCAACAGGCGCTTGAGGTGTTCGCCAAGTTGAACGCGGAGTATGTGGGCGTGCATGCCAGCCCCAACGACACGATCTCGATGAGGCGCTGGAGCCGGGAGGCAAGCGATGTGATGATCCTCAACTGGGGAGTGTATTCGCCGTGGTATCTGGATGGCCGGACATCGCTGTTCGGCTGGCGGCCGACACTCGAAGGGGGAAAGCGGACCTTCGCGGCTCTGCGGGTCGATCCGGTAGTGCTGGCGTTTGGCCCATCGGTCAAGCCGCAACCAGCGGCGGAGTTGAAGCAGCCGTTGGTGCCGATCAGCGGTTGGGAAGACGCGTTTGTTCGCGTGTCGAAGGTGCCGTCACCGGCGGTGGACGAAGCGCTGGGGTGGATCAGATACAAACAGGCGCTGCGCGCCAGAGACGACGTGCGGGCGAGCCTGAGCGTCCCTGTGTTTATGAACGTCTCACCCAGGCGCAATGACGAGTGGCGCCCGTTTCCCACCACTGCCTGGCATCAGTTCGGGATGTGGATGGCCGCGGCGCAAGGTCGCTCGCCGTTGCCAGCCCACGACAGTCTCCGCACCGACGTGAGCGGCAGCGACGTGAATGCCATGCGCGCGATTCCGATTCTCGCTCTGCGCGCTGCCCGCCGCGCGATCGCCCACGATCCGGACCACCCCGATGGCTACTATGCTCTGGCGAATGTGCTCGCAGACCCGGACTTGCCACTGAGCGAAAGCGAGCGGGCGCTCGGCCGGGTGACGGCGCTGCGCCAGTGTCTCATCCGCCTGCCAGCTCCCGATCGCTACAAGCGCGGGCAGTACATCGCTGTTGCCACGCTGGTCGCCAGTGACTTGGCGGAGATGTATCTGGGGCGGGAGTTTCTGGCGCGTGACGAGAGCGGGAGGACGACCGTCTCCTTCACCGGCATGCTGATCGATGTCGGTCCGTTTAACGAGATGATCGGCGAGGGCGTTTTCCTGGATCAGAAGAACTTCGCGTTCCGCATTCCTTATACCGCGATCCGCCAACGTCCGGCGGACTGGCGACCGGTTTATGGAGGCGGACCGTTTCTTTTGCCCATCGACCTTGCCCGCGAAGCGCTCCAGAAGGCCGTTGCGTATTCTCAGGTCGATGTGTTTGGCGATAACACCGAGGAGGTCCAGGCCGCCAAACAGATTTTTGAACGCCGGCTCAAGGCCGTCGAGACCGAGATGACCCGGTACAACGACGTCTACCTGCGCGAGAAGGGCCGGGGCCGGACATTCTCCGGCCTTGCTCACCCACAGCGGGGATTGGCCAAGCTCACTTCCCTGATTGGCGAGACACTCCAGATGCTGACCGACAAGGACACCGACCTGAGCAAGGAGTTCGGTGAACAGGCGCTGGAAGTTGCCGTGACGTGCGCGGCTCTCCAGTTTGCCGTTGGGCGGTTGGAGGACGCTGACTTCTACATGACGAAACTCACAGAGAAATTCGATGAGATCGCCGCGAAGCCGTCGGACGCCAAGGCGCTGAACGAACCTGGGCTTCGCCCGGTCCTGCGCCTGTTGACTTTCCAGAAGTTCGTGCTGGCCGGCGACTACAAGGCCGCGGGCGATCTGTGGGAGTCGCTGGCCGGTGGCGGGATTGGCACCTTCGACAAGATTGCACCTCCGGGGCCCACACTCGATCGGGCGCTCGTTCTGGGAATGATCGCGCAGCGGTATCAGACCCAGGAGCCGGAAAAGGCATTGGAGGCGCTCCTGCGACCTCCCCTTTTCATGCCGGTGCATCCACTCATCCAGCCAATCTGGCTTCAGGCTCAAGCGTCCGTTGCTCCCTCGAACCCTCGCTACCAGCCGCTTGTTCTGGAGGGCTGGACGAGCGACTGGATCATCCTGACTGCCATGATCCGGCAAACTGTCCTGGGGCAGTTGCAGAACGAGGCGAACTTCTTTTACCGCCGCGGGGTACTCTCGCTTCTGGAAGGCGACATCCCGGCGGCAAAACAACGGTTCCAGCAAGTTCCCCGGAAAATCCCCCTCGGTTGGTTCCGGCAGAGTGTTTCCGCCCCCGAGGGTTCTGGTGTCGCGGGTCAGGCCGCGGTCGCGGTCCTCACCAGTATCCTTGACCGAGGAATGGTTAACATTCCCGAAGCCGACATGTACCTGTGGTTGATCGAGTTGGCCGAGAGAACCGCCCGACCATGAGGCGAACCGCTCGCGCGAATAATCAGAGCCGCGACCGTCAGGGAGCGTGTCTTGTCTGGACCGCGGCCATCTTGGCCGCTCGGCCAGGAACACATCGCTCCCTGACGGTCGCGGCTCTGCCTTGCACCTACTTTTTCGGGTCAATCGAGGGCAGTGGGAAGTCTTTGTTCGGTGTGTGCTGGTCCTTCATGAGTTTCTCGAGTCGCGCGACCACTTCCGGGTGCTTCGCGGCGAGGTCGGTCGTCTCGGATTCGTCCTTCGACAGGTCGTAGAGTTCCGTTTTCACCTTCCCCTTCGTTTTCACCACCATTGCCAGATTCTGCCGGACGGCCTTCCAGTTTCCTTCTCGAACCGCTTGCTGACCGCCGTAGCTGGGGAACTCCCAGTACATGAAGTCATGCGTGCGCTGTTTGGCTCCGATGAGGATTGGCCGGAAGCTGATGCCGTCGATCTTGTCGGGCACTTTCGCGCCGGCGAATTCGCAAAGCGTCGGGAACACATCCGGGAAGTAGAACGGCGTATCGAACACCTTCCCCGCGGGAATCGTTCCGGGCATGTACGCGATGAGCGGCACGCGAATTCCTCCTTCGTACAAGCTGCCCTTCAATCCGCGAAGCTTCCCCGCGGAGTTGAAGAACGTGCTGTCCGCCCCGCCGACGTTGTGAGTTGGGCCGTTATCGCTGGTGAAGAGAACCAGGGTGTCTTTTTCCAGGCCAAGAGCCTTGAGTTTATCCATGATGCGGCCAACTGAACGATCCATGCGAGTAACCATCGCCGCGTAGCCCGCGTGCGGCGTTGGGTGCGGGAGATAGCCCTTCTTGCCCTCATAAGCCGGATCGTCGCCGAGTTTCCCCTTGTACTCGTTGAGCGAATCCTCCGGCACCTGCACCGCGACATGAGGAACGATAAACGGCAGGTACAGGAAGAACGACTTGGCCTTGTTCTTCTCGATGAAGGCGATGGCTTCGGTCTCGAAGAGATCCTGCGTGTACTGCTTGCCGGTCTTGCCGTCGTTGTCCTTGAGTTCAAACCGCTTGTCATTGCCATACAGGTAAGTCGGATAGTGACTGTGAGCGTGAGCCTGGCAGTTGTAGCCGTAGAAGTAATCGAAGCCGTGCTTCAGTGGGCTTCCGGTGGTGTCCCACATGCCCAGCCCCCACTTGCCCATCGCGCCGGTCGCGTAGCCCTTCTCCTTGAGCGACTCGGCCACGGTCACATCGCTTGCGGGGATCGGATGCTGGCCTTCGGGCGGCGTTGCTCTGTTGGTGCGGACGGAGGCGTGACCGGCGTGCTTGCCGGTCATCAGGCAACAGCGTGACGGAGCGCAGACCGCGTTGCCCGCGTAGAAGCGTGTGAACCGCGCGCCGCCTTCCGCGAGCTTATCGATGCTTGGCGTCTTGATCTTCGTCTGTCCGTAACAACCCAACTCGAAGCAACCGAGATCGTCCGCGACAATCAGCACGATGTTCGGCGCGCGATCCGCGGCACAGGCGAGCGGAGGGCTTATGCCCTCCGAGGTTGCGGTCAACATGACCAGAGCGGCAGCATAACGCAACATGACGGCATCCTCCGAAGTGGTGCCGTCAGTGTCGTCTTCCGGGGATTGGCGTCAACGGGAAAAAGGGAAGTGACAAGAGGAGCGCAAAGATTCGCGCTCCTCTTCGGGTTCATCCGTGGACGATTAGCCCACCAAGTGTCCGCCGCGTCTATCGCCGATGCGACTTGCGGCCCACGCCAGCAGAATCACCACACCAACGATGCCCGCGAGAATGAGCAACCCCTCAAGCGGAGACTCGTCGCGTTCGACGGAAACCGTGTCGGTTTTCGTGCGTGCCGTGGTGTGAATTGGTTCCGGTGTTGTCCGGCTGGCCTGTGCTGACTGAACCGCGAAGGCCAGGACGACTGCGATCACCAACGCGCGAATTGTTGCGTTCATGCATTTGAGCATCGGATGCCCTCCCGGAGGCCGGGAACTGTGTCTGGAATGACACCCGAATTCACCCTATTGTTCGCTCGCAGTAGCTCGAAATTGAGGCAAAACCGCGGAATCGCCCAACCGTGAGGAACGCAAAGGAGTTGGGGCGAAGGATGAGTTGAGGGAGCAACCAAGTGTCCAACGAAGAGACAGGCTGGAAGCCTGTCCTACGAAACGCTCCGATAAGCAGCTTCGAGATGTTTGATGTACTTCGCTGCGTCCGTGAGGGGCGATTGACGGACCATCTCTCGCAAACTGGCGCGCAGCTCCGTCAGCGCATCTCGCTGATCGGCCCACGTTGCCGCGAGCGTCACCAGTTGTTCAGGCGAATCGGCCACGAACTCCGGTAACCCCACCGCGTTCAAAACACTCACGCCCTGTCGCGCGCGAGCGTCTCGACCGGCGACTGTCAACACCGGAACGCCCATCCAGAGAGCATCGCAGGTTGTTGAGCTGCCGGTATAGGGGAATGGATCAAGCGCCAGGTCAATCGGCTGATACGACTCGAAGTAGTCGCTCTCCGGGGGCCGGAACATTAATTCCAACCGGTCGGAGGCGATGCCGAGTTGCGTGAAGCGCGCGGTCAACTCGTTCATTGAAGCGCCCGACCGGCCAGAGAGCAGAACCAGACGCGACTTCGGCACCGCTTTGAGCACCGCGGCCCACGCTTCAAGACTCGCATCCGAGAGTTTCGCTGGGTGATTCAAACACCCAAACGTGAACGCGCGGCCGCTGCTTGAAGGAAGAGCATTCGGGATCGGCGCATCAGCCGGAGGAACGTAAATCCAGCTCACGTCCGGCAATCGCAAGAGTTTCTCAACGTAAAACGCTTCGGTCTGTCCTGGTGGATCGGTGATTTCATCCGTGATGCGGTAGTCCATCGTCGAGAGGCCGGTCGTTGCGGGGTAACCGAACAGACTCATCTGAATCGGAGCCGGTCGGCGCGCGAAGACAACTAACCCATTGCCCGGCGTGTGCCCTTCCAGGTCAACGAGAATGTCAATCTCATCGGAGCGGATCGCGGACGCAGCGCTATCGGCAACACGCTGATCGTGCATGTGCGGAAGCGGCTTCCAGTTGTCCGCGAGTCTGCGAATGCGGTCGAGCGAGTTCGTTTGACGAGTCTGATTGGGGTAAGCCGTGATGTGGAACTGGTTGCGGTCGTGATGAGTGAGCACCGCTTCGAGGAATGCTTGCGCGGTAGGCGAACGGAACTCGGCGAAGACATAACCAACGCGCAGGCGACCAGGTTGACCAGGGAATGCCTTTCTCGGAGAAGTGACCGGCGCGAAACGGTCAGCGTGCATCGCGGCCCACGCCACATGTTCGTCTCGCAACTCCTCGGCCGAGACATTCGACACATGGAGCAAGTTCGTTAACAGCGCACTGTGAGTGTTCGGGGTTGGAGTGAGTGCCAGTGACTGCCGGAGAGCGCTGATCGCTTCGGTAACTTGTCCCTGAATCCCAAGACTTGTGCCGAGATTCGCCCAGGCGTCGGCGAAGTTCGGTTGCAGGCGCACGGCTTCTCGATACTCGCGCTGAGCTTCGTCAATCCGCCCCGCGCCTTCCAGTTCCACGCCCAGCGCGTTGTGGCCATCGGGATAGTTGGGGTTCAGAGCCAAAGCCCGTTCGAACGCGGCGATTGCTTCCGCCGAAGCGCCAAAGGACGCGAGATGAAGCCCCAGGTTATAGTGCCCGCGCGGCAGATCGGGGAACCGAACGACCGACTGGCGGAACGTGGCTATCGCTTCTTCGCTTCGTCCACACTGGCCCAGAGCATCGCCGAGAAGATTCAGCCCTTCGGGAATGTCCGGGTTCGCCGTCACCGCGCGGGCGAAGTATTCGACCGCTCGCGACCAGTTCCCCATGTCGGTCATCGCCAGGCCAAGATTGAGCAACGCTGGGGGGAAACTCGGCGCGATTCTCAGCGTCTCCTCGAACTCGACGGCGGCATCCTGAGGCCGACCGAGTCTGCGATACAGATTCCCCAGGTTGAAGTGAGCGTCGAGTTGGTCGCGGTTGGCCGCGATGGCGGCGTGATAGAGTCGCTCCGCCTCCTCGAACGCTCCTCGACGCGCCATCAGCGCGCCGAGTTGAGCCAGAGACGGAGCGTGATTCGGCGCGGCTTCGAGTATCTGCCGGTAAACTCGCTCGGCGGTGTCCAGGTCATTCGCCTGGTGAGCAGCTGCGCCTTGCAGGAACAGTTCATCCGCGGTCGCCACAACTCCCTCCTGCCGAGAATGCAAAAGGAAAAATGCTAAATGAAGAATGGAGGAACCGGGTCACTTCCGGCCTTCCATTCTTCATTTAGTATTTTTCCGTGTGCGTTCGCCAAAAGCGACTACTCGCCGACGTAAGGCAACAGGCCCATGAACCGGGCGCGCTTGACCGCGGTGCTCACTTCGCGCTGAAACGCAGCGCACAGCCCGCTGCGCTTGCGGCTGAACAGTTTCCCCTGGCTGGTAATGAGCTTCTTCAGATTGGACACATCCTTGTAGTCAACGAATGCCGGTCGCGGGCAACCTTCCTTCGTGCAGAACCGGCACCGCGCCTTGCGGCTTTTGGCCAACTTCTTCCGCTTCATTGGGAGCAACCCTATTCGTGTGAACCTGCGACAATAATTCCGGTATTTCGGAAGTTGTTAAGGTAGGCGGTTAGAGTGGAAGTGTCAACCAAAAGGCGACCCGCGACCGTGAGCGTCGAGGCGTCAGCCCGACGGTTGTCGTTGACGGGACGAGGCGTCAGCCCAACGTGTAATCAGAACACCGTCGGGCTGACGCCTCGACGCTCACATTCCCAAGTCTTTCTTCAGCGCGCTGTACCAGTCGCTGAACCAGCCGGTCTTGACCTTGTTGTTGCCGGTGTCTTCCATCACGGTCACGATCATCTTTTTGATTTCGCGGTCGTTCTTCTTGCCCTGCATGGCCTTCTTGATGTTCCCGAAGATGAGGTCGAACTCTTTCTGATCGACCTTCCCGTCGTTGCCGGCCGCGGTCTCCACCTGATCCTTGATTTGCTTGAGAATCGCGCTTTCCAGGATGTAACTCTGGTCGTCGCATACCTGCATCAGCGCCCCACGGGCGCTATCGATGCTGACACCCTGTTGGATGGCGATCTGGAGGATTTCCCGCTCCTCGTTCTTGTCGATGTACTTGTCGTCGTAGGCTCGCAGCTTGATTTCATTCACGAACCGCTTCTTGATGTCGTCGATGGACATTGGATTCTCCTCTCGCTTTGGCCGCGCTGGGTGGAATGGGGGTGAATGACCCACAAAGAGGTCTTCGCTGCTCCGTGCGAGATCTTTATCGACTTGACGAAGATTATACCCTACCCTACCGGCCGTTCAACCGAATCGAGACTTCTGGTAGGCCCGCCGAGCCGAGGCGGGCTGTCAGAGTAGTCATCACGCTCCGCGTGATGTGCCGCGAAGCGGCGTGATTCTTCGGATCGCAACAAGCGCCGCTCTCCGAGCGACCATCACGCGGAGCGTGATGACTACTATGAAATCCGCCTCGGCAAGCGGCACCTACTGAAGACATCCGAATTCGCCGTGGGGATGGATAATGCCAACGGGGACTGTTGGAACGAATGGAAGCGGACCCAAACAGGCAATCCCGGGCGCTGGCTGGGCGCTGGCTCTGTTGTTGGGCATCAATCTTTTCAACTACATCGACCGACAAATCCTCTCGGCCACACTTCCGAAAATCCGGCTCGACGCGACCATCTTCCGCCCGGATGACCCGTGGGCTCAGACCAAACTCGGCGCTCTGACCACCGCGTTCATGGCGGCCTACATGTGTCTCTCTCCGGTCTTTGGCCGACTTGGAGACACACTGTCGCGCTGGGTACTCGTCGGTGTGGCTGTCATTCTCTGGAGCCTCGCCACTGGCGGAACCGGACTGGCGACTGGATACCTCATGCTGTTCTTCACGCGCTGTCTTGTTGGTGTGGGAGAAGCGGCTTATGGGCCGGTCGCTCCGGCAATGCTCTCCGATCTGTATCCGGTAGACCGACGCGGGCGGATCATGGCGTGGTTCTACATGGCGATTCCGGTTGGCAGCGCGCTGGGCTTTGTGATCGGCTCTCAGGTCGCGGAGACGTCGCTCGGCTGGCGTGGCGCGTTCTACCTCGCGGTGTTTCCTGGTATTGCGATGGGCGTGTTGTGTTTCTTTATGAAAGAACCACCGCGCCCTGCGCTTCAAGACCCCACCCCCCAACCCCCTCCCCCAACGCGAGAGGGGGAGCAAACCGTTCCGACTCTGACTCCTCCTTCCCTGTCAGGGAAGGGGGCTGGGGGGTTAGGTTATCTTTCCGTGCTGAAGGAGCTTCGCGGCATTCGTTCCTTCGTGCTGTGCTGCGCGGGGATGACCGCGTCCACGTTCGTACTCGGTGGAGTCGCCTCAGTGATGCAACTCTATCTCTTCGAACGCGAAGCCCGATTCACGCTCGACGACAAGGCCGTGGACAAACTGGAAAAGCTCACCACAACCGACGACCAGCGAGTGATTCCCGATGCAGTGACCGCGAAGTTGAGACGCGCAACCGCACCGGACGTGCTGACGCTCCCAGAGTTCAAGGCGAAACTCCAGACCTTGCTCACCGATAACGAATTTACCCTCTACAGCGCGTGGATCTTCGACAACGCCCCCGCGGAAAACTCCTGGACCAACGGGAAGATCGGCCTGGCCTTCGGCGCGATTGTGGTGGTCGGCGGGCTGACCGCGACACTGCTCGGCGGGTTGCTCGGAGACAAACTTCGCAATCGCGGAGTGCGGGGCGCGTACTTCCACGTCGCGGGGTGGGGAATGATGATCGGGTTCCCGGCGTTTGTGGCAATTCTGTATGTGCCGTTCCCGTTCGGGTGGGTGATGATCTTCGTGGCCGTGTTCTGTTTGTTCTTCAACACCGGGCCGATGAACACCGTGATCGCCAACGTGACGCGCTCCGAGATTCGAGCCAGCGCCTTCGCGATCAACATCCTCATCATTCACGCACTCGGAGACGCGATCTCGCCGCTGATCATCGGCTTCGTGGCCGACCTGTCGAGCTTGCACACCGCTTTCCTGGGCGTGTCGTTGTTCATCCCGCTGAGCGGTCTGTTGTGGATACTCGGTGCGAAGTCCCTCGACGCGGACACCGCGAACGTCGAATCCGCACCACAGGCGACGAACTGATACCGGATCGGGTTGATTGGTTTTTGTGGTGGGTCAGAGCGGGGGAATCAGCGATCGTGCGTGTGAGGACGCCTGCTGCCTCCCCCGACTTGGGGCGTCGTTCCCCTCCCCCCCGCCACCC
>JAKEEV010000511.1 GCA_022616395.1 Planctomycetia bacterium
ACAAAAGTAACTTACTGGACGGATTTTTGCTGTCTAGTAATGGTAGATTGCCAGTGGGTGTGTGTGGCAATCTTGGCTATCTGGCAATCTATAGAATGTCGCCAACCCGGCTTTCGACCTTTTGAAACCGTCTCTAGGAAAAATCTTGGTCCGAGTCTTTAACCGTACGCCGTGAGTCGCGGACAACATGGCAGGAAGTCAATCGCACAGCGCGCGGAACGCAGCTTCCGATGTTCGCACAGATCGCAGCACCTCGGGCGTGTGTGCATCGAGCGGAAATACTCGCAGCTTTCTTTTCGGTGATGGAATAGTGGTCGGTTTGACAGAACGGCGAACGCGGGCATCATCTCCTTGACTCGTTACCCCCTTAGGAATTCTCCCACTGATACGAGCGAGGACCCCGCGCGCGCTTGTCGGCTTTTTCCACACCCGCAACCGGAGCATCTCCGCCGGTTGACACGGCGCGGTATCGGTTGTGCAGCAACACGCCACCCCACTC
Source organism: Planctomycetia bacterium (assembly GCA_022616395.1). Lineage (GTDB taxonomy): Bacteria > Planctomycetota > Planctomycetia > Gemmatales > Gemmataceae > Gemmata. Next base: position 500 of record JAKEEV010000511.1, read on the forward strand.
GCCCCGATATCGCCCCTGGGAACCGACCGAAGACAACCCGCAACCAAGCTCGCGGGCACGTTGCGGATTGCGCTTTGCCAGTCCCGCCGCGCTGGAGTTCAGCGCACAGACAACCCGCGACCAAGGTGGGCGCGGGCGACCTTCCGCTTTTTTCTCAGAGGACGTATCTGATGCGACGGAGCACCCACAGGAAGACAGGGAACGCCCTCACCTTCTCCCCGCGACTGGAGCCACTGGCCGACCGGAACGTTCCGAGCGTGACCACGGCATTCGATGACGGACTGCTGACGATCACGGGCGACGCGGACGACGACACGGTGGCGATCACCGCGCAGCCAGACGGAACGTTCACCGTCGATTCGGGCGAAGGGGATCCTCAAATCTTCGAGGGGGTCGAGCAGATCGACATCGACCTCGCTGGCGGCGACGACGAGCTGACGATGGACCTCGGCGAAGTCGAGCGCGGGGCCGAGCTGGAGGCGAATATCGACGTCGGCGACGGAGATAACTCCGTGGAGGTCACCGCCGAATCGGTTGGCCGGGCTGCTTCGCTGGCTCTGAGCGTGGCAGCGGCAGACGGGGACGACGAACTGAACATGGATCTCGGCGAAGTCGGCAGGGACGCGACCCTCGCGGCCAATGTCGATCTGGGCGCTGGAGACAACCTCGCGGAGGTGATCTCCGATGAGATCGGCCGCGATGCCGAACTGGCCTTCGACATCGCGGGCGGAGTTGGTGACGACGAAGCGACCCTCTCACTCGGTGCGGTCGGTCGGGACGCCCAGATCGAAGCCAACATCGACTTCGGCGCCGGCGATAACGCGTTCTCGGCGATTGCCGAGGAGATCGGGCGGGATGTGTCGCTGGCTCTGGATGTCGCGGGCGAGGATGGCGACGACTCGACGACGGTGGAGCTCGGCGCGATCGGTCGGGACGCGCAGATCGCGGCCGACTTCGCGCTTGGCGCCGGCGATAACGTCTTCAACTGGACGATGGACGAGATTGGTCGCAACGCCGCCATCGACGCGACACTCGAAACCGGCGATGACCTCGACCAAATCTTCGCCGATCTCGGTTCGCTGGCCCGCGGAGTCGAGGTAAGCTTCGACCTCAGCACCGGCGCTGGCGACGACAATGTGATGCTGACCGCGGTCGAAGTCCGCAACGAAGTCGATGCGGACATCTCGGTGGATGTCGGCGCCGGGATCGACACAATCGACACCGGCGATCTCGAAGACATCGGTCTGCCTGTCGATGTCACCGATCCGGACGCTGTCCCGCTTCCCGGATGATGACCGCGAGGTTTGATCGCTAATCAAACCGCACCGGTCGCTTCTTTCCAAGAGGAGCGACCGGTTTTGTTTTGGCGAATCATTCCACCGACGCACTTCAACACAGCATCTCAATTGCTCAGAAATCCCCTGAAAGACCCCTCGCGCCTGGCTGTTTGTTCTGGTAGACGATGCGAGTAGAATGAATCGGCTGCCGCGTCCGGCGCTGCGATACGAAGGCACATCATGCGCGTTCTCACCGCGATTCCGGTCTACAACGAGGCGAAGCACGTTCGTGACGTGCTCGCCGAAGTTCGCCGATACTGCACCAATATCCTCATCGTGAATGACGGCTCCACCGATGGCACCGCGGAGTTGCTTAACTCCGAAAGCGGCATTCACCGCGTCGATCACCCGACCAATCGCGGATACGGAGCTGCTCTGATCTCGGCGTTCCACTTCGCGCTGGAACGCAACTTCGATGTACTCGTGACGATGGATTGCGACGGCCAGCACCAGCCAGAACGCATTCCGGTGCTTCTTGAAGCGATTCACGATAGCGACATCGTTTCCGGCTCGCGCTACTTGCGCGACTTCCGCCAGGACACGCCCGCTCCCACCGACCGGCAGTTCATCAACGCCACCATCACGCGCGAGATTAACGCTCGCTACGGGCTGAACCTCACGGATGCCTTCTGCGGCTTCAAGGCGTATCGCCGAGAAGCTCTCCAGAAGCTCTCCATCACCGAAAGCGGATGGGGAATGCCTCTGCAACTGTGGGTACAAGCCGCGAGGCAGGGCTTGCGAGTAAAGGAGATCGCCATTCCGCGGTTGTACCTCGATCCAAGCCGGGCGTTCGGAGGAGTGATGAACGACCCGCAGCAGCGGCTGGCGTACTATCGCGAAGTGCTGTCATCCGCCGAACGCGACACGCTACCGGTGTTGCCGGTCGCGATGCCGTGCGTGTGTCCGGGGCGTTGCTAATGGCCGCGCATCGGTATCGCGTGCCGACCGCCAACGGCTCAGTGTTGGCCGAGCCGGGCTTCGATGCACTCCCGGCATTGGTGGAAGCCAACCGCAAGTTACTCGACCGCACGGATGTGCTCATTGGCGGGCATCCACTTCAATCAATCCGCTATTGGCTTCGGGAAGCTCTCTTCACGGATGATGACATCTTCGCAACAGTCATCGTCACGGGTCATCAGCCAGAACTGTCCCATCCTGGCGTCTGGGCGAAGAATTTCGCGCTGAATGCCCTCGCGCGAAAACTCGGCGCGATCCCGCTTCACCTCATCGTCGATACCGACACGCTGAAAAGCCCCTCGCTCCGATTTCCGGTGTTCCGAGAAGGTGATCTCGAATCCGTGCGAATGGAAAGCGTCTCGTTCGACGCATTCGTGGGCGAAGTTCCTTACGAAGATCGGGGGATTCTGGATAGCTCGGTGTTCTGTGACTTCCTGCCGAAAGTTCGTGCCCTCACGCGGAACTGGGGATACGAGCCGCTACTCCAAAGCGCGTGGCAGTCCATCGATCCAAGCTACCCACTTCCACTCGGAGTGCAGTTCGCCCGAGTGCGTCAGCGGTTTGAATCAGAGTGGGGGTGCGAAAACAACGAAGTCACGGTGAGCGAGCTTTCGCGAACGTCGGGGTTCCAGACGTTCGCTTCTCACATCCTTTCCGACCTTCCGCGATTCCGAACCGCGTACAACTCGGCGATTCGGGCTTACCGTGAGGCTCACGGTATTCGCAGCGTGAACCACCCTGCGCCTGAACTCGCGGAGGGCGAAGCCCCGTTCTGGGTTCACAAGTCCAACGGCAAGCGCGCGCGTGCAACACCGTCCAGCGATGTACGCACGCTTCGCCCGCGTGCGTTGACACTCACTCTGTTTGCGCGCGTGTGTCTGGCCGACTTCTTCATTCATGGCGTTGGCGGCGGGAAGTACGACGAAGTGACTGACGCGATCATTCGCGACTACTTCGGCATCGAGCCGCCCGCGTATCAGGTTCTCTCAGCGACACTTCACCTTCCGCTTCCTACGTTTCCTTCCACCGCGGATGATTTGAAGCGCGCGGAGCGACACCTGCGCGATCTGCGCTGGAATCCGCAACGTTATCTGAGCGCGGAGCAGCGTGCGAATTCCGAAGTTGAGACGATGCTCGCCACCCGCGCGGCACTGGTGGCGAACGAGCCTCCGTATGCCGAACACTCAGCGCGCAGGGACTGGTTCCGCGCCTTGCAGCAAGTTACC
>JAKEEV010000512.1 GCA_022616395.1 Planctomycetia bacterium
CCTCCCGGCCCGATTGTGGAAGCAACCGTGGAGCAGTTCCTCGCGGCGTTCCGACAGCAACTCCTCGCGTCTCATCTGCTGATGCAGTGGTTGCTCCCCACGATGAAGACACTCGGCTACGGCCGGATCATCAACGTGATCTCGACGAGTGTGCGCGAACCGATTCCTGGCTTGGGCGTGTCGAACACCATTCGCGGAGCGATGGCATCGTGGGCGAAGACGCTTTCTCGCGAAGTGGGGAAGTTCAACATCACGGTGAACAACATTCTGCCCGGAGCAACAAAAACCTCGCGCCTCGAATCGATCATCGCGCGAAAAGCCGCCCAGAGTGACACTTCGCGCGATGAGATCGAAGCACAGATTCGCTCAGAGATTCCGCTCGGTCGATTCGCGGAGCCAGAAGAACTTGGTTCGGTCATCGCCTTCCTCGCATCGCCCGCGGCGAGTTACATTAGCGGTGTGAGCATTCCGGTCGATGGCGGGAGATTGCACTGTGTCTGAACGTACGCGACTTCTGAACTTCATCGGCGGCGAGTTCGTGCCTCCGAAGAGCGCCTCGTATCTTCCCGTGTACGAACCGGCGACGGGAGAAGTCTTCGCGGAAGTCGTAGCAAGCAATCGCGCTGATGTTGACGCTGCGTGTGAAGCAGCGGAACGCGCGTGGCCCGCGTGGCGCAACACACCCACCGAAAAGCGCGCTGCGATTCTTAACGCCATCGCGGACAAGCTCGAAAGCGAACTTGAGCGCTTCGCGCAAGCCGAATCGAAGGACACGGGAAAGCCGCTGTCGCTTGCGCGCAGCGTGGACATCCCGCGGGCCGTGTCGAACTTCCGATTCTTCGCAAGCGCGATTCAACACTTCGCCAGCGAGTGTCACCCGACATCAGCCGATGTGCTGAACTACACGCTGCGCGCTCCGCTGGGCGTCGTCGGTTGCCTTTCGCCGTGGAACTTGCCGCTGTATCTGTTCACCTGGAAGATTGCGCCCGCGCTCGCGGCGGGGAATTGCGTTGTCGGGAAGCCGAGCGAACTGACTCCGGCTACCGCGACGATGTTCGCGGAGTTATGCAGCGGGGCGGGCCTTCCTCCGGGCGTGCTGAACGTCATTCACGGCACCGGCTCGGACGCGGGGGAAGCAATCTGCACGCACCCAACGATCAAGGCGATCTCCTTCACCGGTGGAACGAAGACCGGAGCGCGAATTGCCCGCGTTGCGGCTCCACTGTTCAAGAAACTCTCGCTGGAAATGGGCGGGAAGAACCCCGTGCTTGTCTTCGATGACGCGGACTTCGACTCCATGCTTGGAACCACACTCCGATCGGCGTTCTCCAATCAAGGCGAAATCTGTCTGTGTGGTTCGCGCATCTTCGTACAAGATGGGATCTACGACCGCTTCAAGAGCGAGTTCGTTGCTCGCGCGAAGAAGTTGGTTGTCGGCGATCCACTGGAACCGACCACCGATCAGGGCGCTCTCATCTCGCAGCAGCACCACGAGAAAGTTCGTGGGTATCTCAATCTTGCGCGCAAGGAAGGTGGCAAACTTCTCTGCGGAGGAGAAGTCGTCTCGCCGCCCAGACGCTGCTCGAAGGGCTGGTTCCTTTCGCCCGCGGTGATCGAAGGGCTTGCTCCCGATTGCCGCACGAGCCAGGAAGAAATCTTCGGCCCGGTGGTTACGATCTACCGCTTCAAGACGGAAGAAGAAGCCGTGCGGCTCGCCAACGGCACACCCTACGGCCTTGCTTCCGTCGTGTGGACACGCTCACTCGACCGCGCGCATCGAGTCTCGGCGAACCTTCAGGCGGGTATCGTGTGGGTGAACTGCTGGATGGTTCGGGATTTGCGTACGCCCTTCGGTGGGGTAAAACAATCAGGAGTGGGCCGCGAAGGAGGCTGGGAAGCGCTTCGCTTCTTCACCGAGCCAAAAAACGTGTGTCTGAAGCTGTCGTAGGACAGGCTTCCAGCCTGTCATTTCAGAGACAGGCAAGATGCCTGTCCTACGGAGGAAATCCATGCTCCGCTCTCCACTGAACTTCAAGCGCTGGATCGATGAGCACCGCGAACTCTTCAAGCCGCCGGTTGGCAACAAGTGCGTGTGGGAAGACGCGGACTTCATCATCATGGTGGTCGGCTCGAACACCCGAAAAGACTTCCATGTGAATGAAGGCGAAGAGTTCTTCTATCAGGTTGAGGGCGACATGATCTTGAAGGTGCAGGACGGCGGAAAGATCGTTGATATCCCCATCAAGCAGGGCGAAATCTTCCTGTTGCCGGCGCGTGTGCCTCACTCTCCGAGACGGCCAGAGAACACCATCGGCCTTGTGATCGAGAAGAAGCGCGAAGTGGGGCAGATGGACGGCTTCCAGTGGTACTGCGAGAATTGCGGGACGAAGATGCACGAGGAATTCGCTCACATCACGAACATCGTCACGCAACTTCCTCCGATCTTCCAGCGCTTCTACGGAGACGAATCGAAACGCACTTGCTCGAAGTGCGGCACGCGATTTAGCGACCCGAAGAAAGGATAGTAGGCGACTCGCTCCGGGCGGTGTCTTTTGTCCGCCGCGGAGCGGCGGGCTACTCTTATGCTCACCGTCGACACCCACACGCACATCCTTCCGCGGGAACTTCCGCGCTGGGCCGACCGCTTCGGCTACGGCGGATTCGTGGAACTGGCTCATCACAAGCCGGGCTGCGCGCACATGATGATCGACGGGAAGCCGTTTCGCGAAATCGAAATGAACTGTTGGAGCGCGGAAAAACGCATTGAGGAATGTGAGGCGTGCGGCGTTCGCGTGCAAGTGCTCTCGACCGTGCCGGTGATGTTCAGCTACTGGGCGAAACCTGAACATGGCTATGAGGTCGCGCGATTCCTCAATGACGACATCGCGGAGACCGTGCGGAAGTATCCGAAGCGATTCATCGGCCTCGGCACGTTGCCGATGCAATCGCCGGAACTCGCGGTGCGCGAACTCGACCGCTGCGTAAAGGAGCTAGGCTTTCGCGGCGTTCAGATCGGGACGAACATCAATCAGGCGAACTTGAACGCTCAGGAGCTGTTTCCGGTCTTTCAGCGCGCGGAGGGACTGGGGGCCGCGGTATTCGTTCATCCGTGGGAGATGATCGGCAAGAACGAACTTAACCAATACTGGATGCCCTGGCTTGTGGGAATGCCCGCCGAAACGACACGCGCGATTGTGTCGCTCATCTTCGGTGGCGTCTTGGAGAAGTTGCCGAAGTTGCGGATCTGCTTCGCGCATGGCGGCGGATCATTCCCCGCGACCCTCGGCCGCATTGAACAAGGCTTCCGCTGCCGCCCGGACTTATGCGCGATCCACAACACGATAAACCCGCGCGAATACCTGCGACGAATCTTCGTCGATGCGCTCGTTCACGATGAGCGCGCCTTGCGATACCTGCTCGACGTGATGGGTTCCAATCGCGTCGCGCTCGGTAGCGATTACCCGTTCCCGCTCGGCGAGACGCGACCGGGGGAATTGATTCGCTCAATGAACTTGCCTCTCGAAGTGCAAGAAGACTTGTTCTTCCGCACCGCGTGTTCGTGGTTGGGTGTGAAGCCGGAAGCGTTAGCGGTCCCCCCCCCCAACCCCCCCCCAGCCGGGGGGGGGGGGGGGGGGGGGGGC
>JAKEEV010000513.1 GCA_022616395.1 Planctomycetia bacterium
ACAAAAGTAACTTACTGGACGGATTTTTGCTGTCTAGTAATGGTAGATTGCCAGAGGGTGTGTGTGGCAATCTTGGCTATCTGGCAATCTATAGAATGTCGGCAACCCGGCTTTCGACCTTCTGAAACGGTCTCTACTACTTTATTCCATCTCACAGCCCCAGTTCGCCTCCGGCTTTCTTGTAGTCCAGATAGGCCAGGTAGAGCAATCCGCCCAGGATGAGATAGCAGGTTGCGGTCGCGAACACCGACGACGAGCCGAACTTGAACGCGCTCCCCGCGGACGACTTCAGTTTTGGCTTCAGCCCGCGCCAGTCCACCGAGTAGACCTCGTCGAGAATCAAGTGCGACAGGAAGCCGAGCATCACACCGCCAGCGAGCAGGAACCGTAACGTGCGGTCTGGGCTGTGATACGCCAGATACACGCACAGCCCCGCGATCAGCATCGCGGGCACGCTGTGATACATTCCGCGATGCACCGAGAGCAGCTTGAAGAGGTTCGCGACTCCGTAGCGAATGATGAGGTAGCCGAAGAGCAGTGTCGCGAGGATGCCTTCCTTTGAGAGGCCCGCGTCCATCAGTCGCGGAATGAGCATCAGAGGTACAACGGCAGCGGCCAGCCCGAACATTTCGCGGACCGGCACGCCGGAATCGCTGTCGAGATCGGGAAGCATTCCTCCCACCGCGGTCACGCCCGCCGCGAGCACGCCGGCTTCCGTGGTGAAGCCCATCGGCTGCACGGCCGCTCCTCCGTAAGCGATTCCCAGCGCTCCAGACACCGTGATATGTGTGCGAAAACCAGCCACGGCGACCCTCCAGGCGAACGGCGTGAGCTAGGCGTTAGCCCGACGGTGGAACGTTTTACCGTCGGGCTAACGCCTAGCTCACAACTCACCTTGTATACAGGCGTTCTATCTGGAATATTTTACACAGTGTAGGTTTGTGTGGATTGGTGTGCTTGGTGTTTGGGGCGTGTCTTAGCTGTTTTTAGCCCAAACACCAACACCACACCAATCCACACAAATCTGAACAAGGAGAGGTGCGCCATGATACTCACGAACGAGGAAATCGCCCGCAAGTTGCGCGAACACGCCAGCGAGCTGGCCCGCACGGGGGACAATCTCTACCGCGTGCGCGCATTTCGTTCCGCCGCGATGGCTGTTCTGGGGCTGACAAGCGAAGTCGCCGAACTCGTTGCCCGTGGCGGCTCGCGTGAACTCGAACGCGTGCCCGGCATCGGCAAGAGCCTCGCCGAAACCATCGCGGGCTACGTAACCACACCAACCGCCGACATCGCAGCGTGAGCACCAAGTAGTAGGTCGTCTGCGCTAAAAGGTCACAGGATCGGGATGAGTTTGAAAGACCCCCTCACCCGCCGTTACGACTACTGAGGAACGGCAGTCTACGGCGGGTGAGGGGTCTTTCTCACGTAACCAACTCCAAAACCAAACATGGTAACCCTGCAACCCGATTCCGTATCATTTACTTGACAAATGTTCATTAATCAATCATGATTCACTTTGGCGATCACCCCAACGGGAGACATGAACATCTCCCCTCGGCCAATCCTGCGCGCTGAGACTTGCTCCAAGTGCTGGTGTTGGAGGATTGGTTGGCTGTGGCCAGGGGTGGCCAAGACCAACTGCTTGCTTTTCAGGCACTTGATGGCTCTCTGTGGCCACCGCCAAAACGCCGAACGTGCCCAAACACTGCAAATCATAGAAAAAACTCACTGTGACGAACAACAGGTGGGGGGGGTGCCCGACAGCCCGATGACGACCAAACATCCTGCCCTCACTTCCCGCAGGCGAAGCGGAAGAGAATCTCGGCGGCTGGTTCGAGTTGCTCAAGATCAATCCACTCGTCCTTCGTGTGAGCCTGAGCGATGTCGCCTGGGCCGAACACCACCGCCGGCACGCCCGCGTTCGCCACGGTCGAAGCATCTGTTCCGAATGGCACCGAATGAACCGTGTGCTTCCCCACAACCGAATCAATCACCGCTCCGAGTCGCGCAACCAGTTGGCCGGAGTGTGCCGGATTCAGAGGCGGACACGCCGCGTGAGTTTGACCCAGCGCGAAGACGAAGTCGATTCCGGGGTAACCCTTCAGGTAGCCTTCCAGATTGCGAAGAGCATCCTGCGGATGTTCGCCGGGCACAAGTCGGCGGTCGATGTCGATGCGGCAGAAGTCCGGCACGGTGTTGGGTGACACTCCTCCCGTAATCCGTCCGACCGAGAGAGTTCGCGGACCGAGCACCGGGTCCGGCGCGAAGTTCTGGAGCTGAATCGCATACTCTTCCAGACCGTTAAGCAACCACGCCATGCGGTAAATCGCGTTCACCCCCTGATCGGGCCGCGAACTGTGACACGCGCGGCCGCTCGTTTCAAGCACCCACCGAACAACGCCCTTGTGAGCATTCACAATGTTCAGAAGAGTCGGCTCGGCGACGATGGCGCAATCCGCACGCACACCGGAGCGCATCAAATCCTGCACGCCCAGGAACGTATGCTCCTCATCCACCGTAAACGCGAGCGTCACGGCCGCCGAACCTGGTGGCTTCTCCTTCACCAGACGAGCGAACGCCGTGAGCATACACGCTCCACCGGCCTTCACGTCACACGATCCGCGGCCGTACATCCTCCCGCCTTCGATCTTCGCTCCGAACGGCTCCACCGTCATCGCGTCAACCGGAACCGTATCCTGATGGGCTTCAAAGAGCACGCTGAAGGGAGCAGGCGTGGGCGGAGTGTAAGTCGCGACGAGATTATCGCGACCAGGCATCACTTCTTGCCGGGTAACTTCGCAGCCGAGTTCGCGAAGTTGTTCTTCGAGGAACGCAGTGACGTGAGATTCGTAGAGAATCTCCGAAGGAAGATCGGAGCGGCCCATCGGATTGACCGACGGCCGACGGACAAGTTCGGCAAGGAGTTGTGGGAGAGGCAGCATGACTGCTATTGAAGCACAAAGCGCTTCGGAGTGCTACGGGTTCAAAGTAGTAGAGCGTCTACGCTCAAAAGTCACACGATGAGCGAGAGGAGTTTGTGGAAAAGAATAAATCCCCCTCACCCGCCGCTTTTCGCGAAGCTAGCGCTTCGCGACGGCGACCTCTCCCCCGCACGGCGCAAGAGAGGTGTTAGTCTGCCCGTCTCGTGACGCTATTCGACACTGCAAGCGCCCCCACCTCTCTCCCGCCACTGCGGGGGAGAGGTCGCCGTAGACTGACGCGCTTCGCGTCAGTCGTAACGGCGGGTGAGGGGGTTTCCAACTCATCCCGATCCAGTGACTTTTAGCGGAGACGACCTACTACTCTCAAAGACCCGGCGTGGGGTTTCGCGTGCGGTATTCCTTCCACCGGGCGAGCCATTCGTCGCGTGTGAGCAGCACTACGACCCCGTTGTGGTCGATGCGCTTGCCGGAGACGAGTTCGGCCCAGCGGATGAGGTCGTCCGGCTCGCCTTCGGCCGGGCGTGTGAGTGGCGCGAGGTCGATACTCGTGATCCGGGTACTTCCTCCGACGACTGCATATCGACCATCGGGAGTCAGGTCGAGCGAAAGTCCGCGCCCGCCGATCAGGATGGCCGGGCTGACCGGCCGGGCGGTTCGCACGTCCCACACGCGAGCGGTCTGGTCATAGCTGGCCACAACGACGAATCGCTCGTCTGGCGTGAAGCGCGCGGAGTACGCCTCATCGCCATGCGGATAAGCCGCGAGCATCTTGCGGGCTTGCCAGTCCCATAACCGTGCGGTGTCGTCCCGGCATCCGATGAGCAGCTTTGATCCGTCCCTGGAGAACTGCACGTTGAACGTCCAGTCCGGGTGTTCCAGCGGTGGGATGACAGGCTTGCCCGTTGCGATGTCCATCACGTGAGCGAAGTTGTGATCCGCAGCGAGGGCGACCAGTTTGCCATCGGGCGATTCCGCGATCCCGTACACCTTCGGAAGCGGTGCCCGGAAGACCGCCCTTTTGGAGACTGGATCAACGAGCATGGCTCCGCACCGAATGCCATACGCCCAGATTCGGCGGCCGTCGGCCGCATATCGCACCATCCCGTTATTCGCATAGTTCCGGTTCGCTTCCAGCCCGCCGGGGCAGACGAACCGCCACGTCTCCTTTGCGGTTGCAGGGTCGATTGTCAGCAGGTGTCCCGCGGAACAGACGACCGCGACTTCACCCCCATCGGGCAACGCCGTGAAGGATTTATACTGTTAGTGGAGTTGGGGTTGGCGTCGTTGGGAGGATAAGCGAGAAGAGCCAGATTCCCCCATCACCCAACCGAA
>JAKEEV010000514.1 GCA_022616395.1 Planctomycetia bacterium
AGCGCGCGGCACCGACTCCGAAGCCGTAATACGCCTCGTTCGCCCAGTAGCGTTCGTTGTGCTTGCACCGGAAGCCCGGTCGAGCGAAGTTTGAAATCTCGTAGTGCTCGAAGCCCGCCTCCGCGAGCCGGTCCATCGCGTGTTCATACATCGCCAGCTCGTCATCCTCCGCGAGCGGAAGAATCAGCCCGCGATGTCGCTGTTTCCAGAGCGGAGTGCCCTTTTCGTAAGTGAGTCCGTAAGTGGAGACGTGTTCTGGCGCCAACGCAAGCGCTGCGTTAAGATCATTCGCCCAACCCGGCAGCGTGGAACCCGGAGCGCCGAAGATCAGGTCAAGAGAGATCGCGGGGATATGCTTTCGCACCGCTTCGACCGCGCGGGGAATCTGCTCCGATGTGTGACGCCTCTCCAGCGCGCTGAGCGTTTCAGCACGGAACGACTGCACGCCGATACTGACTCGATTCACCCCGAACGCCGCCAGTACCGCGGCTTTCTCTTCCGTGAGGCCGTCGGGGTTGGCCTCGATTGTGAATTCTTCCGTAGTCCCGCCTTGCCGGGGCGGGCTTCTTTTGGAGCCGCGACCGTCAGGGAGCGAAGAGCTAAGAACGCTCCCTGACGGTCGCGGCTCCGATTGTGTGCCGCTCGGCTCGCGGCACCTACCAAGCACAAGCCACTTACGGATAGTTTCCAACAACCTTCCCAACTGCTCTGCCGAGAGGTGTGTGGGTGTTCCACCTCCGATGAAGAGACTCTCGACGAGTCGCGGAGTGCCGAGTGTCGCAAGTTCGGCCGCGAGTGCTTCTATGTAGAGGTCAATGAGATGATCGTGCCCCGCGATCACCGCGAAGTCGCAATAACCGCAGTGGTGAGCGCAGAACGGAACGTGGATGTACGCTGTGCGGGGTTCGAGCCAGGGGAGCATGGAGTTCAAAGTAATCAGTGAACAGTAATCAGTGAACAGTGAACAGTAATCAGTCATCAGTAATCCATCATTGTGATTACTGATGACTGATTACTGATTACTGATTCCCGATTCCTGATCACGGGAAGAGGAACGCGGCTCCGGTGATGATGCCGGCCTCGACAACTGTTCCGGTGATGGTCAACCCCGGCGGGTAGAGATAGTACGGAGTCGGGCTACCCGGCAGACACTTGCCAGCGCTTGTGTCCCAGAAGCCATGCACGCAACCGGACGCCAGGCTGTTCGGCCACAGGAGCACATCCTTGTAGAAGTACAGCGTGGAGATGATGGGGTTGATCGCTCCAAGATCCCATCCGTAGCGCTCGGAGTTCAACTCCTCGAAGTGCAGTCTGCGATGCACAACGTAACCCGGCTCGACGAAGACTCTCCTCGGTGGGTAGGAGATCGTCTTCGGTTGGTACGGAACTCCCGGTGGGCTGATCTCCGGCATCGCCGGGAACTGCCACTCGGAATCCTGCATGGGGTTGTCCTGGATCGCCAGGAGTTTCTTGCGTTGCATTTCCTCGGCCGTGGCGTCTTTTCCTTCGCCCTTCAGCCTCTTGATCTCCTCATTGAGGTACGTAATGCGCTCCGAAACCAGTTGCTGCATGATGACCCGTTCCAGCTCCGGGTCGTTGTACACCATGAAGATCTTCTCGCGTGCCGGCAACTGGATGTACTCCTTGGGCACCGGCTTGAACTTGTACTCCTCTTTCTTCTTCTGGGAAGTCGAGGGGCCGGGTTGCGGCTTCAGCGGAACGGTCTGGATGGTGGACGTCGGTGGTTCAGGTGGAATGACCAACGGTGGCTGGGCCACCCGCTTCGGGACTGGAGGAAGGTTGCGGATCGAATCGGGAGGCGGAACCGGCAATGGGGGCACATCAGGAATTGGCGGAACGCGAGCCGGATCGTCGATCTGTGTCGCGGCTGTGGGTGCGGTCAATCCCGTCCCGATCACGCTCGGTGAATCAGCCGGCTTGGTGAAGTACATCACCTTGCCGGGCGAACCGGGCATTGTGCCGGCTGGTCGCGGAGACGTTGGCGGAGGCAGATCGGGGCGTTGTGGTCGTGCTTGTGGCTGTGGTCGTTGAAGATAACCGGGTGGTATGAACCGATTCGCCGGTGGTTGAACGCTGACCGGTTGCGAACTGGTTGGCCGTGTGCCCGATGGCTGGGAACCCGGCTGCGCGAACGCGGGTGCAGCGAAAACGCTCAGCAACACGGCGAGTTTAACCGCCGCTATCGCTCGCGTAGTCCGCCGGGCTGTAGTTTGGGGATTCCTGCGTGATTGCAATGTCATGCGGGTGGCTCTCCTGCACACTCGCCGCGGTTACCTGAATGAACCGGGCCTTGCTCCGCAACTCGTCGAGCGTTCTGCAGCCGCAGTAACCCATTCCGGCTCGCACTCCGCCGACGAGCTGATACACAAACGGAGCGAGCGGACCCTTGAACGGCACTCGCCCCTCCACACCTTCCGGCACCAACTTCCCGTTGCCCGGTTGCACGGCTACGCTGCCGCTTGAACTTCCCTGTTGGTATCGGTCCGCGCTGCCAGCCACCATCGCGCCAAGCGAACCCATTCCGCGATACTGCTTGAACGTCCGCCCGCGATAGAGAATCGTCTGACCGGGACTTTCCGCCAGCCCCGCGAACAGCCCGCC